>CAYFYD010000324.1:0-5155 GCA_964347195.1 uncultured Ectothiorhodospiraceae bacterium | reverse complement strand
TTGAGTCTGTCAATAAAATCAAATGGTTATGTTCGTGGCCCAATGTGCCTCATGCCCTCGCGCGGCAACATTGAGATGGATTTCACACCTCTTCTACCACCTTTTCCACCACCTTTCCGCCGTGGCATGGCAGCTCCGGCAATGTATCTCGTCCCCGGCATGCGGCGACTCCGCCCGCCCGTTTCACCCCAATCCCACCGCACCGCACACCGGGCACCCGCCCTGCTGCCGATGACGAGGGGAATGCCGGCGCGGCGCGAGGCGCCGAGAAGCTGGGTGATCTCCTCCTTGACCATTCTCCGCGCGCACAGCGGCTGTGCCGAGCCGAGGCAGGCGGGACCCGGGTCCGTGGACCCGGCGTCGACCGCGATTACATGCGGCTCGAATCCCATGCCTCGGGCCAAGGCCTGCGGGTCGAAGCCGTAGCCCAAGGTGCCGGTGGGGGTGAGGACGCTGATCATCTTGGGGGGCGGATGCGCTTCCGGGCGGCGCCGATTCCAGCCCGCACTCCACTACCTGAGCTCCTGTTGCCGACGCCGTTCCGCTCACCCCGGCGTCTCGACGCCCGTAGCTCACGAATCCTGGGTGGAGAAAAGCGAGCTGGGCGCTATAGCGAGCTCCTCCCGCCGCAGGGAGGCGGCCGAAGCATACCGGCGACTCCTTAGCTTGAGTGTCGGGATTCGAAATGCTGGAATCGGGCGGTGGATTCCCGCTTCCGCGGGAATGACGGGAGGGGGCGCGGGAGCGACGGGCGGGGCGCGGGAATCCATTTCGTCAACGCATGCCGAAACTTGATTCCCTGGTGTAGATTCCGTGCGATTCCCGGCGAGGCGGAGAGAGAGTCGATATGAACGGTTTCGAGTACATCGCGCGGATCCTCGAGGAAGAGGGCGTGGAGTGGATGGCGTGTTTCCCGTCCAACCCGCTCATCGAGGCGGTGGCCCGGGAGGGCATCCGGCCCATCGCGTTCCGCCACGAGCGCGGCGCGGTGATGGCCGCGGACGGCTTCTCGCGGGTGAGCGACCGGCGGCGCTTCGGCGTGGTGGCGATGCAGTCGCAGGCGGGGGCGGAGAACTCCCTCGGCGGCCTCGCGCAGGCGGGAGCCGACAACATCCCGATCCTGGTGCTGCCGCAAGGCAATCCCCTCGACCGCCACGACGTGCGTCCGAACTTCGTGGCCGCACGCACCTGGAGCCCGGTGGTGAAGTCGGCGGAGGTGGTGACTCGCGCCGACCAGATCGGAGCGAAGATGCGCCGCGCCTTCCACGCGCTGCGCAACGGGCGACCGGGCCCGGTCGTGGTGGAGATGACCGACGACGTGTGCGCGGAGCCGGTGCCCGAAAACGCCCGGGACTACACCTCGCCGGCGGCGGCGTTGCACCAGCCTTCGCAGGGTGCCGTCTCGGCGGCGCTCGATGCCTTGCTCGACGCGCGGGATCCGCTCATCTGGGCCGGTGCCGGGGTCCTCTTCGCGGAGGCGGTCCCGGAGCTCCGTGCGCTCGCCGAACGCCTCGAGATCCCGGTCTACACCAGCATGCCCGGAAAGTCGGCGTTCGACGAGCGCCATCCCCTCTCCGTCGGTGCGGGCGGACTGACGGTGACCCGGGCCGGGCGCCGGTGGCTGGATCAGTGCGACGTGCTGCTCGCGCTCGGGACCTCGCTCACGAGCACCCCCTACGGGCAGTCCATCCCCCCCGGCAAGACGCTGATCCACGGGGTCATCAATCCCGAGGAGATCAACAAGGACGCCGCTGCCGCCATCGGGCTCGTCGGCGACGTGAAGCTGACCCTCGCCGCGCTGCTCGCCGAGGTGGAATCTCGCCTCGGTGAGGGCGCCTCGCGCGGTACCGGCGTGACCGCCCGCGTCGCCGCGGTGCGCGAGTCGTGGATGCGGGCGTGGCAGCCCCTGCTCGACGATGACCGGACCCCCATCAGCCCCTATCGCGTCATCCACGAGCTGAACCGTTGCCTGGACGCGGAGAACAGCGTGGTCACCCACGATGCGGGCGCACCGCGGGACCAGATCGTGCCCTTCTACGTGGCCACCGCGCCGCACAGCTACGTCGGCTGGGGCAAGACCACGCACCTCGGGTTCAGCATCCCGCTGATGATCGGGGTGAAGCTCGCCTTCCCCGAGCGTTTCTGCCTGAACATGATGGGCGACGCCGCCTTCGGCATGTCCGGCCTCGACATCGAGACCGCGGTGCGCGCCGGAGTCCCGATCACCACCCTGGTCCTCAACAACGGGATCATGGCGACCTACCCCGGCGGCTTCCCCACCGCGCGGGAGAAGTACGGGGTCTCGCACATGCAGGGCGACTACGCCGCACTCGCCCGGGCGATGGGTGCGGAGGGCATCACGGTGAAGGCGCCGGGGGAGCTGCCCCCCGCGCTCGAGCGCGCGCAGCGACTGAACGCGGAGGGCCGCACCGTGCTCATCGACGCGCACACCCGCGCCGTCGACGCCCGGGCTCCCGACCACTTTCCCTGAACTCGAGCTTCGGGATTCGTCGACCGAAATGGATTCCCGCCCCCGCTTTCGCCGGGGGCGGGCTTTGCGCGGGAATGACGCCTGGTCAACGCTCGCGGGGCGCGTGGTCGTGCTCGTCGCCGACTGGATTCCCGCGTGCGCGGGAATGACGCCGTGGATTCCTGTCCGCACCGTCCCGTCTTCCATGGATTCCCGCGTGCGCGGGAATGACGATGTTTCGGTCCCACTTCGAGGCCAGGGGTCAAATGGATTCCCGCCCCCGATCGGGGAGCGGGAATGACGAGGGGTGGCATCCTGCACATTGCCCGTCATTCCCGCGCAAAGCCCGCCCCCGGCGAAAGCGGGGGCGGGAATCCAAAAGCGACGACTACCACGCCCACAACCCGCTCCGCGTCATTCCCGCGCACGCGGGAATCCAAACGCCGGCGGGCAGAGAGCACGTCGACCCACCCCCGTCATTCCCGCGAAAGCCTGCCCCCGGCGAAAGCGGGGGCGGGAATCCATGTTACTACCCGCCCTTCAGTGTCTCTCCGTCCGTGCGCCCGCGGTCCAAGGCGTCTCGATGCCCGCGGCTCACGAAGCTCTCTGGTAGAGAAATGCGGGCTGAAGAGTTCACCGCAGCTCAGCCGACGGCGGTGCGCACCGCGGGGATCACCTCCTCGACCAGGCGCTCGAGCACCGTTTCCGTGCTCTCCCCCTCGGGCGGGAAGATCCAGAAGGCGGCATGGCCGATGCCCATCCGGGCGATCTCGATGAGCCGGGCCCTGACCTCGTCCGCAGTCCCCGCGAGCGAGAACTCGCCGAGGACCTCGTCCGGCAGCATGCGTCCCAGCGTGTCGGTGAGGCCCGGCGCGTGCCCATAGTCGTGCTCGTCCATGAAGCGCAGCACCTCGTCCGGCAGCGAGACGCCGATCTTCGCGAGTATCTCGCGGCTGCCCCACATCGCGACCGCGACCCCGGTGCGCACCGCATCCCGCGCCCGGTCCCCGTCGTCCGATACCGAGGTGTAGAGCCAGGAGGCGAGCTCGATGTCATCGAGGGTGCGGCCGCCACGTGCCGCGCCCTTCGCGACATGGTCGAGGCCCCAGCGTATTCCGTGCGGCGAGGCGTAGCTCGCGACCACCACCCCCTCCGCCATCTCGCCGCCCGCCTGAAGCACCCGGGGGCCCCGCCCCGCCACGTAGACGGGCACGCGCCGCAGGGGCGGGAAACTGAGGTGCCCGCCGTGGAAACGGATGATCTCTCCCTCGAAGGTCACGTCCCGCTCTCCGTCGCAGAGGCGGTGGATGAGCGCAATCGCTTCCTTGATCGCACGGGCCGGGCGAATCCGCTCGATGCCCATCGCGGCAAAGCCGCTGATGCCCGCGCCGATGCCGAGCACGCAGCGCCCTCCCGAGATCTCGTCCACCGACGCAGCGGCGGTGGCGGTCAGGGCGGGATGGCGCACGAAGGGGTCGGTCACCATCGCGCCGATCCGGATGCGCTCGGTACGGCACGCGAGCAGGGTCATGCTCGCGTACACGTCGCGGTAGAAGCGCTCGTCCGCCACCCACACCTGGTCCAGGCCGAGGCGCTCCGCGCGCCGGGCGAGGGCCACCGTGCGCTCGGGTCCGTAGTCGCCCACCATGCCGATCGAAAACTCCATGGATTTCCCCGCTCTCTCCGTTGCAAGGCGCGGCGCCGCGATTGCGGCCCCCGGGGAACCAAGCGTAGCATCGAGTGCGCTCGCGGCGTTCCATCGATGCCGGGAGCTCGCGCACCAGGAGGCGGCAATGACGCAAGCATCGATCCGGGTCGAACCGGTAGCGGGCGCGCTCGGCGCCCGGATTCACGGCGTGGACCTCTCCCGGCCCCTGTCCGATGAGCGTTTCGAGGAGATGAGGAACGCGCTTCGAGAGCACCTCGTCATCTTCTTTCGCGATCAGGACCTCACGGCCGAAGAGCACCACGCCTTCGCCCGGCGCTTCGGCGAGCTGATCCCCCACCCCTACGTGCAGGGGCTGGCGGGGTACCCGGAGATCATCGAGATCGTCAAGGAGCCCGAAGAGACCCGGAATTGGGGCAGGAGCTGGCACGCCGATCTCACCTTCCTGGAGAGGCCGCCCAACGGCGCCGTGCTCTACGGGCGGGAGCTCCCGCCGGTCGGGGGCGACACCATGTTCGCCAACATGTACCTCGCCTACGAGACGCTCTCGGAAGGCATGCGGGAGATGCTCGACGGCCTCGGCGCGCGGCACGTCTCGGGCGAACCGCACCTCTACTCGTCGGAGTTCCGCGGCATGCGCGAGCGAGCGGGCAACGATTCCGTCGAGCATGTGCACCCGGTGGTGCGCACCCATCCGGTCACCGGCCGCAAGTCGCTCTTCGTCAACCCGCTCTTCACCCGCAGCTTCGAGGACATGACGGTGGAAGAGAGCGCCCCGGTACTCGGCTATCTCTACGACCACGCCACCCGCCCCGAACTCACCTTCCGGTTTCGCTGGTCGCCGGGCTCGGTGCTGATCTGGGACAATCGGGTGGTGCTGCACAACGCACTCGACGACGACTTCAGCGCCGCGCGCAACGGGTCGGGCTTTCGCCGGGTGCTGCACCGGGCGACGCTCGCGGGCGAGCGGCCGATGTAGGGCTGCGCGGGGCCGCCCGCCGTCGTGGGCGCGGCACCGC
>CAYFYD010000323.1:0-5161 GCA_964347195.1 uncultured Ectothiorhodospiraceae bacterium | reverse complement strand
GAATGAGCCCGTTGCCCGCGCCCTCGGGCGACACCGGGATGGGGCGCGAGCGGGTTGCGGCGGTGATGCAGGGGGTGCACAGCAACTACGACACCGACCTGTTCCGAGCCCTGATCGGGGCCGCCGCCGAGCTGACGGGCGCGCCGGACGGCAACGACAAGTCGCTGCGGGTGCTCGCCGATCACATTCGGGCCGCCGCCTTCCTGATCTGCGACGGCGTGCTGCCCTCCAGGGAAGGCCGCGGCTACGTGCTCCGGCGCATCGTTCGCCGCGCCATCCGCCACGGACACCGGCTCGGCGCGTCGGAGCCCTTCTTCCATCGCCTGGTCGCACCGCTCGAGGCGCAGATGGGCGAAGCGTATCCGGAGCTCGGGTCACGCCGCGGGGTCGTCGAGCGGGTGCTGCGCGGCGAGGAGGAGCGCTTCGCCCTCACCCTCGACCGGGGCCTGCGCATCCTCGACGCCGCGATTGCCGATCTGGGCGGAGACACCATCCCCGGAGAGACCGTCTTCCTCCTCTACGACACCTACGGCTTCCCGGTGGACCTCACCGCCGACATCGCCCGGGAGCGGAACCTCGAGATAGATCTCCCCGCCTTCGAGGCGGCGATGGAAGCGCAGCGCCGGCGCGCGCGCGCCGCGCACCGCTTCGCCGACGATCGTGGAGACGACGAGGCCGGGAGCGCGGACGGCGTTGCCACTCGCTTCCTCGGCTACGAGGGCACCGCCGGGGAAGGCGAGGTCCTCGTCCTCCTGCGCGACGGGGTGCCCGTGGATCGGCTCGGGCCGGGCGAGGAGGGCGCGGTGGTGCTCGACCGGACCCCCTTCTACCCGGAAGGGGGCGGTCAGGTCGGCGACCGCGGAACGCTCTCTTCGGACCGGGCACGCTTCGAGGTGGTCGACACCCGGCGCCGGGGTGAGGCCATCTCCCATTACGGCGTGCTCGGGGGCGGCGCGCTCGGGCGAGGCGACCGGGTCCGCGCGCAGGTCGATGCGCTCGCCCGCACCGCCACCGCGCGTCATCACTCCGCCACCCACCTGCTCCACACGGCGCTCCGAGAGGTGCTGGGGGACCACGTGGAGCAGAAGGGATCCCTGGTGGCGCCGGACCGCCTGCGATTCGACTTCTCGCACTACGAACCGGTACGCCCGGACCAGCTCCGGGCGATCGAGCGCCGCGTCAACGAATGGGTGCTCGGCAACGAGCCCGCCCGGACCGCGATCATGCCGCTCACCGAGGCGCGGGCGAGCGGCGCGATCGCCCTCTTCGGCGAGAAGTACGACGACCCGGTCCGGGTGCTCTCCATCGGCGGCTGCTCGGTCGAGCTCTGCGGCGGCACCCACGTCGCGCGCGCCGGTGACATCGGCCTCTTCAAGCTCGTCTCGGAGACCGGCATCGCGGCGGGGACTCGCCGGGTGGAGGCGCTCGCGGGGGAGGTCGCCCTCGACTGGCTCGGCCGCGCGGACGACGGGCTCGGCCGGCTCGCGCGGCTGGTGAACGCGGAGCGCGATACGGTGGTGGAGCGGGTCGAGCAGGTGCTCGCCCGCAACCGCGAGCTGGAGAAGGCGCTCGATCGGGCGAACGCGCGCCTGGCTGCATCCCGCGGTGAGGATCTCGCGTCTCAGGCGGTCGACATCGGCGGACTCGCGGTGCTCGCGGCCCGGGTCGAAGGCGTCGGAGCCAAGGGGCTTCGTGAGATGGTCGACCAGCTCAAGGGCCGGCTCGGCTCCGCCGCGGTGGTGCTCGCCGCGGTCGACGGCGAGAAGGTGAGCCTCGTCGCCGGCGTCACCAGGGACTCGACCCACCGCATTGCCGCCGGCCCCCTCGTCAACTTCGTTGCCCGGCAGGTAGGGGGCCGCGGCGGAGGGCGTCCGGACCTCGCGCAGGCCGGCGGCAACGACCCCGGCAGGGTCGAGGATGCGATCGGGTCCGTTCCGGGTTGGATCCGAGCGCAGCTCGCGCGCTGACGCTCCGTCAGCCTCGATCCCCCCTTCGCCCGACCCATGAGCCTCATCGTGCAGAAGTTCGGCGGTACGTCGGTGGGCAGCGCCGAGCGCATCGCCGCGGTCGCGTCCCGGATCAAGCGGATCCGGGAATCGGGACACGAGGTCGTGGTGGTGGTCTCCGCGATGGGCGGAGAGACCGACCGCCTGCTCCGTTTCGCCCGGGAGATCGATCCCGATCCCAGTCCTCGGGAGCTCGACGTGCTGCTCGCGACGGGAGAGCAGGTCACCATCGCCCTGCTCAGCATGGCTCTGCTTTCCCAAGGCTGCGATGCGCGCTCCTACACCGGCGGGCAGGTGCTGATCCGCACCGACGACGCGCACACCAGGGCGAGGATTACCCGCATCGACGAGACCCGCATCCGCGAGGAGCTCGGACGCTCGCGCGTCGTGGTGGTGGCCGGATTCCAGGGCGTCGATCTCGCCGGCAACATCACCACGCTCGGCCGCGGCGGGTCCGACACCACGGCGGTCGCGCTCGCCGCGGCGCTGGAGGCGAACGAGTGCCAGATCTTCACCGACGTGGACGGGGTGTACACCGCGGACCCGCGCATCGTGCCGCAGGCGCGTCGCCTGCCTCACCTCATCTACGAGGAGATGCTGGAGCTCGCGGGGGGCGGCGCCAAGGTGCTGCAGATCCGCTCGGTCGAGTTCGCGAGCAAGTGCAACGTCAAGCTCCGCGTGCTGTCTTCGTTCGAAGAAGGGGAGGGCCCTCTCATCATGCCGGACGACGGTTCCATGGAGCAGCCGCTCATCTCGGGGGTCGCCTACAGCCGCGACGAGGCCAAGCTCACCGTGCTGGGCGTGCCGGACCGGCCCGGGATTGCCTACCGCACTCTCGGCCCGGTCTCCGACGCCAACATCGAGGTGGACATGATCGTGCAGAATGTGGGGCGCGACGGCACCACCGACATGACCTTCACCGTCCACCGCAACGACTTCGGAAGGACGATGGACATCCTGCGCGGGAGCTGCCGGGGCATGGGCGCACGGGAAGTGATCGGCGACGACCGGATTGTTAAGATCTCGCTGGTGGGCGTGGGCATGCGTTCCCACGCCGGTATCGCCAGCCGGATGTTCAAGGCGCTGGCGGAGGAGGGCATCAACATCCAGATGATCTCCACTTCGGAGATAAAGATCTCCGTGGTTACCGATGAACGGTATCTCGAGCTCGCGGTGCGTGCCCTGCACTCGGAGTTCGGCCTCGAGAAGAACGACGGACAGTAGCGGAAGGGAAGTCCGCGAGCTGCACGCAGGCCGCGCCTGAGGCGCAAGGAGCCGGCAATGCTGATCTTGACCAGGAGAGTGGGGGAGTCCCTGATGATCGGGGACGAGGTGACGGTAACCGTGCTGGGAGTCAAGGGGAATCAGGTGCGTATCGGTGTCAGTGCGCCCAAGGACGTGTCGGTGCACCGGGAAGAGATATACGAGCGCATCCAGGCGGAGAAGGGTGCCGCCCACTCCGGCGACACCCCCCCTTCCTCTACCGAGTAGGGCCTGTTGGCACCAAGCCCCGGGGTGACTGATGAACTATCGTCGAATCAACGAGTTGTGATCGAAGCGGCGTCGGGCGGCATGCGTTCTCTTCGCGCCGGCGGGAATCAATCTCCCGGTAATCCATTGGCTCCCCGGCATGCAGCACGGCGCGGGCGATAGCGTGGACACGCCCTGGCTCGCGATTCACAAAGATCGGGGCGAGACGAAGGCCGGATCCCGGGGGCCGGGAGCATCGCTCGAGCCCCGCTCGCTTTGCACTCGGGTGGGGCTCGGGTATGCTCTTCTCCGACTCCGTGGAGAGGTGGCCGAGCGGCTGAAGGCGCTCCCCTGCTAAGGGAGTATGGGCTAATCCCCCATCGAGGGTTCGAATCCCTCCCTCTCCGCCAATAATGCCTGTAAAACAGACCCGAACGTCGGGTTGCCGTCCGCCGACAGCGCCTTGTAGAGGCCCTCGCGGATCGGATCAGGCTACCGTCCTCGGGTTCTCGCCGGCGCACGCCTGCACGCAGAGCCGCGCGTCCTCGTCCGTGCGCAGACGTTCGGTGGCATCCCACCGCGTGAACGTCTCCGTCATGTCCTCTGCCTCCATGGTCCCGCCCGCCGCCCGGCGTGCTCGATATCCCGCCGCTGGCTGCCCTCGTCGCCGCCGCACAGCACGACGACGACCCCTCCGTCGCCGCGCCCGAATCGCAGCCGGCGCCTCAACTCGTGCCGTAGAGCCGGTCTCCGGCATCGCCTAGGCCGGGGACAATGTAGCCGTGATCGTCGAGGCGCTCGTCAACCGCCGCGGTGTAGATCGGCACGTCGGGATGGGCGGCGCCGAAATGTTCGATGCCTTCGGGCGCCGCGAGCAGGCACACCATCTTGATATCCCGCGCGCCTGCCTCCTTGATGCGCTCGACCGCGGCAACCGCGGAGTTGGCGGTGGCGAGCATCGGATCGAGCATGATCACGGGACGTTCACCGAGATCTTCGGGAACCTTGAAGTAGTACTCCACCGCTACCAGGGTGTCGGGGTCCCGGTAGAGCCCGATGTGACCGACCCGCGCCGAGGGCACGAGATCGAGCATCCCTTCCAGCAGTCCGTTGCCGGCGCGCAGGATGGAGATGAGCGCGAGCTTCTTCCCGGACAGGAACGCGGAGCGTGTCTCGGTGAGCGGGGTCCGGATGCTGCGGGTCTCCACCACCAGATCCCGGGTCACTTCGTAGCCGAGCAGCAACGCGGTCTCCCGCAGCAACACGCGGAACTGGCTGGTGGCGGTCTCCGCGCGGCGCATCAGCGAGAGCTTGTGCTGCACCAGGGGGTGATCGATGATGGTGACGCTTTCCATGAGAGTTTCGGCTCCGTTGCAATCGGGGATCGGGACGCGCTGCCGCTCGAGGTCGGGCCTGGGGGCGGCCCACTCCCTTCACGCCCCCGGAGCCGGCCTCGGCCGGCCGGACTGTGCGGATCGGAATTGCCGGAAGATACAGCCCGGTCTCCGTCCGGGCCACTCCGCGCCGCATCGCCGGGCGCCATTCCCCGTCTCGGATGCCATTCCTCGTCATTCCCCTGGTCAGCCTGCCATGGTGGCGAGCCACCCCGCTGTCGCGCAAGGGGGACCGGTCGGCAGGACCATTCAGAAGTCGAGTTGCGGGGTTCGAAGTACTGGAATCAGGCG
>CAYFYD010000322.1:0-5161 GCA_964347195.1 uncultured Ectothiorhodospiraceae bacterium | reverse complement strand
CATTCCGGTCAACGAGCCCCGAAACTCGAGTCTTGAAGAGCCCTGGCGGGCTCGACGCCGGGAGACGGGCGGTCCCCCGGCGCGGGCGCTTTGGAAGGCGCCGGCCTTGCTCTATCCTCCGCCCCGGCCGACCGAGCCGAGGCGGGCGACGGCCGCCCGGCATCCCGACACCGGAGAAGAGGAGCGACGATGGTGCGCGAATGCGACTTTCTGATCATCGGTGCCGGAATCGGCGGCACCTCCTGCGCGCACTGGCTGGCGCTCCGCCACTCCGTGATCGTGCTCGAGATGGAGGACCGGCCGGGGTACCACACGACCGGGCGTTCGGTCGCGGTGTACACCGAAGCCTACGGGCCGCGCATCATCCGCGCGCTTGCCATCGGGGGCGGCGACTTCTTCCGCAACCCGCCCGCCTCCTTCACCGAAGTGCCGCTCGCCCGGCCGCACGGCTTCCTCTTCATCGCGCGCGAGGACCAGAAGCCGGCGCTGTACGCCGCGCTCGAAGCGGTGCAGCCGCTCTCGCCGGACATCCACGAGATCAGCGCGAGCGAGGCGCTCGGGATGGTGCCGGTGCTCCGGCCCGACTACCTCGCCGCGGCGATCCTCGATCCCAACACCATGGCCCTCGACGTCGACGCCATTCACCAGGGCTACATGCGCGGCCTCCGGCGCGCCGGGGCGGAGATCGTGACCCGGGCGCCGGCCGAGTCCTTCGAGCGCCGCGGCGGAAAGTGGCACGTCGAGACCCCGGCCGGCGAGTTCGCCGCCCCGGTGGTGATCAACGCCGCGGGGGCCTGGGCGGACCTGGTGGCGGAACGGGCCGGGGCGCGCCGGGTCGGCTTGCAGCCCAAGCGGCGCACCGTCATCGCGTTCCCCCTGCCGGAAGGGGTGGATGGACGCTCCTGGCCGGTCGCCGTCGACACCGAGGAGGAGTTCTACTTCAAGGTGGACGCGGGCGTCGTGCTCGGCTCCCCCGCCGACGAGACGCCGGTGCCGCCCCAGGACGCCCAGCCCGAGGAGATCGACATCGCGATCACGGTGGACCGCATCGAGCGGGCGACCACCATGAAAGTGTCGCGCATCATTCGCCGCTGGGCGGGTCTGCGGAGCTTCGTCCCCGACGGCGTGCCCGTCGTCGGCTACGACCCCGACCTCGAAGGGTTCTTCTGGTGCGCGGGCCAGGGCGGGTACGGCATCGAGACCTCCAACGGCATGGGGAGAAGCTCCGCCGCGCTCGCCGCCGGCGATCCGTTGCCGGAAGACCTCCGCGCGCTCGGCGTCGAGGAGGCCGATCTGAGCCCCACTCGGCTGCGCGGGTGAGTGGAAGCGGCTATGCGGCGCCGAACCGGGGCGGGCGTTTCTCGATGAACGCGCGCACCGCTTCGCGGTGGTCGCGGGTCTCGTTGGTCATCGATTCATACGCGATGCTCGCGTCCATGAGGGCATGCGCGATCTGACGCAGGCCGATGTTGATCGCGACCTTGGTGTAGCGGATCGCCGCGGTGGCCCCGCCCGCGAGACGATCGCAGAACGCATCGACCCGTTCGTCGAGCGCTTCCGCCGGCACGCAGTGGTTGATGAGCCCGATCTCGGCCGCCTTCGGCGCGCCCACGGGATCCCCGGTGAGCAGATACTCCTTGGCCCGTGCGAAGCCGATCAACTGCGGCCAGATCAGCGCCCCGCCGTCGCCCGCCACGAGGCCCACCTTGACGTGCGGGTCGGAGATGCGGGCCGTCTCGGACGCGAAGATCACGTCGCAGAAGAGCGCCATCGTGGCGCCGAGCCCCGCCGCATGGCCGTTCAGCCTGGCGATCACCGGCTTCTCGCAGTCGAGGAGGCCGAACACGATGCGCTTGGCTTCGACCCGTACCCGCTCCCACCCGGCCCGGTCGCTGCACAACCCTTCGAGCCACGCCATGTCTCCACCGGCCGAGAAGGCTCTTCCCGCGCCGGTGAGCACGACGATGTCGCTCTCCTCGTCCAATGCGATGTCGTAGAAGACCCGGGAGAGATCGTCGTGCATCTCTCCGTCCACCGCGTTGAGGGTCTCGGGACGGTTCAGGGTGACGGTGAGGATTCGTCCCCGGCGCGAGAATGACAGCCTCCGGTACGCATCGAAGTCCAATCCGAATCTCCTTGCCTGGTTGCGGCGCCCGCAGAGCCTAGCGCCGGCGCCGGCGCCGATCCAGACGGCGGCGGGCGCACCGCAGGGCAGATCAGTTCGTGGGCGTCCTCGATCGCCGCCGGACAGCGCAGCTCCTTGACGCAAAAGCTCTTTCTTCGGTTGACGACGACTTCGCCCGAAACGCTCGGCGATCGACACAACCCCTTGAATTCATTGGACACGGTCAAGAGAACCAATCAGCCCTGGGGTGCACCGGCGCCGGCGCCGGCGGGGCGATTCGGAACGCGGGACGAGGGCGGGACCGCTCGCCCACATTTCCCACCGGCCTCCTGCTGCGGACGCCGATCCGTCGCGGTGAGCGGGCGTACTCCCTCGCTACGAAGCACAGGTGGAGCAATGCGCGCTAGAGCGGAAGACTCCCCTGGAGCGCATCGAGACGGCGCCGGCGCTGCCGGTAGTCGGGCAGGACGCTCTCGACCATCGCCCAGAAGCGAGGAGAGTGATCCATGTGCCGGAGATGACACAGCTCGTGGACGACGACATAGTCGGCCAGTGCGCCGGGGACCAGCATCAGGCGCCAGTTGAGGCTCACGCTTCCCTTGCCGGAGCAGCTACCCCACCGCGAGCGCTGCCCCCGAACAGTCACCCTCGACGGACGCACCCCGAGACGGGGCGCGAAGTGCTCGATTCGAGCGGCGAGACGGGTTGTGGCCTCGCGCCGATACCAAGCCTCCAACAGCGCGCGCAGGTCCGCCTCGCGGAGCGACGCGGGGCGTGCGCTCAGCACCTCTCCCCGGCGCACCACGCGACCCGGCCGGGGCCGCGTATCGTGGAAGAGATCCATCTGCGCCCGCGGACGGACCTCGAGGCGCAGCGACTCGTCGAGGAGGGGAAGGCGCAGGCCCGTCGTCAGGCGCGGTCGCCGGGCGAGCCTCTCGCGCATCCCCTCGAGTGCCCGAAGGACCCACTCGGCATTCTCACGCATTGCATCCCGGGCTCTCGACCGGCTGAATCGCCACGGCGCACGCACTTCCATGACCCCCTGGTCATTGACGAGGAGGTGCACGTGCCGCCGGCGCGGCACGCGCTTGAACACGTAGGGCACGTCCATCGTGCCGAGCCGCACCGTGTCCTCGCGCTCGATCGTGGCTCCCAAGGACTTCCTCCCGCAAGCCCGGGCGGCGCGCCTCGAGCCCACCTCGCCCTCGCGCCTGCCTTCGTCCCGGAACCCGATGAGCGTATCCACCCCGCCGCGGGGCGTCCACCTCCCCGGTCTCCCGGCGAAGCGGGATGTGGAGGCACGATGCACGCTTCCTCGGGCTCGGGGGCGGTGGGGGAACCACCTCTCTTCCCGTGTCCGCAAGGTCATGGGCGAGTCAGGTCCAGCGGCTGCATCCGTGCTCGGTTCACGGATCTTGCGTCCGGGAAAGTCAATGGATTCCCGCTCCCCGATCGGGGTCGGGGACAAGCTCCGCGGGAATGACGATACTCACATCAGGGGCTTTTCCCATCATTCCCTTGGTCAGTATGCCAAGGGGGCTACGCTCCCTCGCTGTCGCGCAAGGAACATCGAGGCATTCTGCCGTATACCAGGAATCAATGGGTTACCGAAGTTCCATGGAAACGGGAATCCCTGTGCGCTCACCGAACACGGATGCCACGGACCGCGACTCATGGATTCCCGCTCCCCCCCGATCGGGGTCGGGGACGGGCTTCACCGAAACGACGCAGAGCAGGCGACACTGTTCTTCTCTCGTGGGAATGGCATCCTTGGATGGACATGACGTTCCTGGGCAGGAATGAGGGAAGGGGCGATGCCGCCGCTTCCGGGAGCACGCTTCGAGGAGCACTACCATGAAGATCGCCTTCATCGGACTCGGCAACGTCGGCGCAAAGCTCGCCGGCAGCCTGCTGCGCAACGGCTTCGAGCTCACGGTGCGCGATCTGGACCCCGCCGCCGCCCGGCCCCACCTCGAGCGCGGCGCCGCGTGGGGCGAGTCCCCCGCCGCGATGGCGCGCGCGGCCGACCTCGTCATCACCTGCCTGCCGAGCCCGGCCGCGAGCGCCACGGTGATGGAGGCCGCGGACGGCATCCTGGCGGGCATCCGCCCCCGCACCATCTGGGCGGAGATGAGCACCAGCGACGAAGCGGAAGTGAAGCGGCTCGGCGCGTTGGTCGCATCGAAGGGCGCCGAGGCGCTCGACTGCCCGGTGTCCGGCGGCTGCCATCGCGCCGACACCGGCAACATATCGATCTTCGCGGGCGGCGGGCGGGCGGCCTTCGAGCGGGCGCTGCCCGCGCTCACCGCCATGGGAAGGCGCATCCTGCACACCGGCGGGCTCGGCTCGGCCTCGGTCCTCAAGGTGGTGACGAACTACCTGTGCTCGGTGCACCTCGCCGCGCTCGGAGAGGCGATGATGACCGCGAAGCTCGCGGGCATGGACCTGAACACCACCTACGAGGCGATCCGCATCTCCTCCGGCAACTCCTTCGTGCACGAGACCGAGAGCCAAGTCATCCTGAACGGCAGCCGGGACATCAACTTCACCATGGACCTGGTGGTCAAGGACATGCGCCTCTTCCAGGCGCTTGCCGGTCGCCACGGCGCGCCGCTCGAAGTGTCTCCGCTGGTGCTGCGGGTCTTCGAGGACGGACAGGAGCGCTACGGACCCCGGGAGTGGTCACCGAACATCGTGCGCCGCCTGGAAGAGGCCTGCGGAGAGCGGCTGCTGGCACCGGGCTTCCCGGCCGGGATCGTGGACGACGAAGCGGAGGCGCCGGGCTACGAAGTGGCGGTCGAGCGCGGCGACGGAGACGCCGGGTAGCGACGGGCGTTCGCAGGGCCGATCCTGTCCGCTTGCCCGCCAGGACGAGGACCGGCGGCGCAATGCACACCGTCCACGGCGGCGCGGCCGGGGAGAGAACTTCCACCATGGATTCCCGCCCCCGATCGGGGTCGAGGGCAAGCTTGCGCGGGAATCACCAGCAATTCTCATTTTGGCGCCTGACTTCACCCTGAGCCGCAAGCCGTCTTC
>CAYFYD010000321.1:0-5181 GCA_964347195.1 uncultured Ectothiorhodospiraceae bacterium | reverse complement strand
CCGACCGCACGCCCTCTCCGTCACCGCCTCCGGCATCACCGCTCGGGGGCCCGGCCTGTTGAGCGCGTCGAGCAAACGCGACGAGGCAACCTGCTCGGGCACGTTGTTTTCGCCTCCGACGGAGCCGCCCTCGCGCTGCAATTGCGAGGTGGGTTTCAAACCGGCCGAAGAACAGGCGCGGGTGCCCGTTCATGGAGGGCAGGCGGTCAGCTCGGCGCAGCCTCCAGCAGGCGGGCGCACCGTTCGGAGCGCGTGCCCAACACATCGATCATCCGCCCGAGGATCGGGTGATCGAGCCCACCCGCACGGGCTTGGGCGACAATCCCGGCGAAGACCTCGGGCAGCGTCGCGGCCATGGTCCTCCCCATGTCCAACACATCGGCGGCCGGGAGACGCACCTCGGCCGCGAACCTGGTCCAGTGTCGCGAGTGGATGTCTTCGAGCCGGTACGTTCCGCCAATCTTGGTCGCGAGCCTCAGTCTTCTCGGATGGAAGCCGTAGGGCAGCGTGCTCGCTACGTCGTAGAGCGGCGCGAGGCGCGCCTGTCCTCCGGCGCCGATCAGCATCGAGTAATTCTTCGCGTGCGCGTCGGTACCGCCGATGATCCAGTTGAGCATGGCTGCGCGCGCGAAAGTCCAGGCATCCTCCTCCGGCTCCCTCGATTGGGTACGGATGGCTTCGACGATTTCCGCGCAACCGGGGCCGCCTTCGTTCTGGTACTTCTTCGTCGGCGGCAGGCCCAGAACCTGGCACAGGTCTTCCTGGTGAAGGCGCCGTATGGCATCTGCGGTCCGGTCACGGTCGTATCTTTCCACGGTGATCGCGACCTCGTCTTCGAACCCGAGGACCTCGGAGCCTGCCGCGGGCAGCCCGAGTGCGCGAGCGAGCCCGAGACAGAGGTGCTCGTTCTCGACGTGACCGTCGAATGCATCGAGTGGCGGCTTCAGAATGTGGGTGGTCGGCGTCGCTCCGCAAGGCACGCCCCAACGCTGGCCATCGTACAGAAGTGCCGTCTTGGGCTGAGCACCGGCGAGGCTGAACTGTCCGGTGTCTCGCACCGTACGCCATGCCGCGGGATCCTTCCTGAGGGCGCGGAGGCGTTGGGCAATGTCTCCTTCGGTCAACCAGGCGATGTGAGGGTGGTGGTCCCGGAGGATTGCGTCGACCCGATGAGGGCGCACGAGTTGTACGGCCCCGGCGCAGTCCTCGCCGACTGCACCGAGCAAGGCGAAGGCGTTGCGGGGTGAGACCTGGAACCTCTGTCCCCAACGAGCCAGGACGGCTTCGTTGTCGGGAAGCAACCCCCATAGCCGGGGTTCGATCCTCCCGGGTCCATGTTCGCCGACCACGAGCGGCATCGAAAGGGACAGCGGATAGGCCCCATCCATCGATCGCCAGCGATCGTCGTATGCGAAGGTCAGGCGACCCCGCCGATCGCGTCGGATCTCGCCCATGATCCGGCGATCGGCGACCACGACGAGCTCTTCGCTCATTTCCCGTCTCCCCTCGCGGCACGGACGACGGCATCGATGTCGGCGGGAGGGATGCCGTCGGGTGAAGGAGAGCGGCGGTCACCGGCATCGACGGCGAACGAGATGCCGAGCGCGGAGAGGGTGCGAAGGACCAGGCCGAGCTCGGCGCGGGGCTTGCCTCGCTCGATGGCCACGACCCACTGACGTCCGGCACCGACCTTGCGGGCGAGCTCGGCCTGGCTCAGTCCGAGCTTGCGGCGCCGGTCACGGATGACCAGGCCGAGGTCCAGTGGAGTCCGGATTCGCATCGCCCCATCGGTTTGTCGTCGAGCGACGACAATATACTGATGTCGCCGAACGACGACAAGTTGTCGGTGTTCCCGATCGACGACATTCGGGCATGTACGCGTTCGGCGACATGGACGGGGTTCATACGCCCCTGCGCGGCGCTGCGCCGCGCGCGGTGTCTCCTGCCGCTTGCCCGCTTCATGATTCCGCTCGCCTCCGGGTCGGGGGAATGGCGAGTGAATCAGATGGCGGGGCTTCTCCTCTCAGTCCCGGCTCGAAGGTCCGGCGCGGTCCTGGCCCCCGGCCCTCTCGTGCTCGTCGAGCCGCCGAGCCTGCCGCGCGAGGCGTTTGCGCTCGTCCCGGTTGCCCTCCGGGCGGATCTCGTTGATGTCTTTCGCTCCTCGCCGGCGCGAGAACGCGCGCGCGAGCACGAAGGCGCTGCCCGCGCTCACGAGCGCATAGGCGAGCAGGATGGCGCTCGCATGCCATCCGTCGAGCACCCCGGCCGCGAGGAGCGCCGCGGCGACGAATGCTCCCAGGGCGAAGCCGAGCGCTACGCCCGTGGCGGTCGCGAGCTCGATCGCGGTGAGCACCGCCCCCGCGATGGCCCAAGTGTGCCAGGCCTGGATGAGCTCGCTCATCCGCTTCTCGTCCTGGAGAACATCCCGGCGAAAGCGTCGAGCCTGCCGAGCACGCCTGCGACCTCCGCCGGAACGAGCACGATCTTGGCGTTGCCGGCGCGGCCGATCTCGGCCGCCGCCTCGACCTGACGTTTTCGGATCTCGAACTCCGCCGCCCGCTCTCCCTGGTTCTCGATCGCCTCGGCCACAATCCGCGTCTGCTCGGCCTCCGCCCTGGCCTTGCGCTCGATGGCCCACGCCTCCGCCTCGGCCTGCACTTTCACCGCTTCGGCTTCCTTCTCGGCCTGGTACAGGGCCGCGTCCGCCGCCAGCTCGACCGCACGCCGGTCTCCCTCCGCCTTCGCCACCATGGCCCGGCGCTCACGCTCGGCGTTGAGCTGCTGGCGCTGTGCGGCCTTCGTCTCCTCGTCGACCACCACGTCGAGCACCTCGGTGCGGGTGATCTCCACCCCCCAGTCGGCGCTCGCCTCGGCGAGGTTGCGTGCGATCTCTTCGTTGATCCGCTCGCGCGAGCTCTGGATCTGGTCGAGCTCGTACTGCCCGGTCGACGAGCGCACGATGGATGTGGAAGTGGTCTGCAAGGCGCTCGTCACGTTCTCGATCCGGTACATCGTTCGCCCGGGGTCGGTGATCCGGAAGAACACCGTGGACTCGAGCTTCACCTCGACGTTGTCCTTGGTGATGACGGACATCTCGAAGGGATCGAGGGCACGCTCCAGTATCGAGACCCGATGCCCGATCCGGTCGAGGAAGGGGACGATGAGCGAGAGTCCCGCATCGAGGGTGCGCACGTACTTCCCGAAGCGTTCCACGGTGTAACGCTTCGACTGCGGCACCACCTTCACGCTCTGCGCGACGATCACCAGCACGAGCACCGCAAGGGTGGCGAGGACGATGTAGGCGGGGTCGAGCAGCATGACGAGGGGCTCTCTTGCCGAGACGGCAGGCCGGGGGCTGACGGATTGTAACGGCTCGGGACCGCCTGTCCCGGGGTTCAGCCCGCCGGACCCAGCATCTCCGCCGCGCACGAACGGAACGCATCGTCGGATGCGGTCTCGAGCTGCGCCCCGAGGGACGGGCGCCCCTTGCCGTTCGCGGTGCCGGTGCGCTGCACCCGGGTGCCGTTGGCCCCGAGCTCGGCCACCACCTCGATCCCGCCGCCGTTTCGGTGATGGCGCAGCACGTCGAAGCTCCAGCCATCGCCGAGACGCTCATTGAGCCGCGCCACCAGTGCTTCGATGGCGGGCGCATCGGCCGGAGAGGCGGCCCGGGGCGGGGGGCTCGCTCGGTACGAAGTGGACACGGGCGCTGCGGCCGGCGGGCGCTCTCCCGGGCCGGTGGCACTGGTCGCCGAGGCCACCCGCGGCTCCCGGTGCGCGCCGTCGCCCCCCCGGTCGATGGTCGCGGGGCTCGAGTCCCCCCGTTCGCCGCGCCTCGGGTCGGCCCGCATCCGCGATCGCAGCGTCTGCGTCGCCGCCGCGTCGACCCGCTCCTTTTCGGGGTCGACCACGACGCCGTAGGCCCGCTTCGCGTGCTCCACCGTGCAGAAGTCGTCGAGCACGTCCTCGAGCACCTGCTCGGCGGGTCGTTCCAGCGGGTCGCCGTAGCCGCCGCCGCAGGGGCCGTAGAAGGCCATGACATCACCCTCCGAGACCCGCAAGCCCGCGAACTTCGCCGGCATGTGCCGCACTTCGTCCGGCCGGGCGGCGTTGTAGAGCTGGAGTGCCCCGCACTGGCCGGGGGTGCCGCCGAAGATCCCCCAGGGCACATCGGTGTGGCGGTCGCACTCGTGGGTGATGAAGCCCTTCGTCAGCATCCGCTGCTTCTTGACCACGCCGATGCCGCCCCGGTAGCGGCCCGCTCCCGGCATCACGTCGTCGCGCAGCTCGTAGCGGTCGCAGATCATGGGGAGGTGGATGGCGAGGTCTTCGAGCGGGTTGTTCCGGGTGTTGGCCATGAGGTTGTCGATGCTGTCGGGACCGTCCGAGGCGGGACGCCCCCCGTAGGAGCCCTCGTTCACCTCCAGGAACACCCAGTACTCGCCGTTCGGCTTGACGCCCGAGTAGGCGGCGAAGGAGAGCGTCGCCGAGCTGCCGGCGATGATGTCCTCGGGCAGCACCGGCGCGAGCGCCTTGTAGATGAGGTCGATGACCCGGTTGATCTGGGAGAAGCGCGCCTCCGCCGCG
Organism: uncultured Ectothiorhodospiraceae bacterium; assembly: GCA_964347195.1. Taxonomy (GTDB): domain Bacteria; phylum Pseudomonadota; class Gammaproteobacteria; order HK1; family HK1; genus JAJEAD01. The sequence goes on along the minus strand of CAYFYD010000321.1, from coordinate 594 downwards.
GCCGGGAACTTCGGGTTGAAGATCGAGCCCTTCGGCGCGATGACCTCGATGGGGCGGAACGAGCCCTGATTCGAGGGCACCTTGATCTCGCTCGTCTCCGCATCGAGGAGCAGGGAGCGGATGGCGCAGAAGCAGGCGACCTTGGTCGAGCCCTCGAAGGGCACGTTGAAGCCGGTCTCGACCTGGTCGGCGGAGCCGCTGAGATCGATCGCGATCCCGTCGCCCTTCACCCGCACGCAGACCTTGATCGGCAGGCGCACGTCGCGGTTCCGGCCGTCGTCGTCCAGCCACCCTTCCGCGCGGTACTCGCCGTCCGGGATCGCGGCGATGCGCTGGCGCAGCACGCGCTCGGTGTAGTCCATGAGCTGCCGGGTGGCGGCGAGCACCGTGTCCTTCCCGTAGCGGTCGAGCAGCTCGCCGAAGCGCCGCACCCCGAGGCGGGCCGACGCGATCTGGGCGTCGAGGTCGTCCTGGAGCTGGCGCGCGGCGCGGCTGTTTCTCCCGATGTACTCCCACAACGCCTCGTTGCGCACGCCCCGCTCGTAGAGCTTGGTGCCCGCGAAGAGCATGCCCTCCGCGTAGACGTCCGGGATG
>CAYFYD010000320.1:0-5196 GCA_964347195.1 uncultured Ectothiorhodospiraceae bacterium | reverse complement strand
CCCCTCCCGTCATTCCCGCGAAAGCGGGAATCCATTCCGGTCGACAGATCCCGAAGCCCGGAATCCGAAGCCGTCATGCCGACTCTGCAAGAACCCTGACCCTTCCCTGCCCAGGCTGGAAGCCGGGGTCGCACGCGCCGCATAATTGCGCCGTCACCCCGTCGCACCGTGAGGCGCCGGGTGCCTCCGCCGATGCCCATCGAAGCCCAGTTCCTCCCCCCCACCGAAGCGGTCGAGCCGATCCGCGTGCTCGATCAGTCCGGGCGACTGGCGGCCGGCGTGGAGGCGCCGCTCGACGCGGAGCGGGTGCGGGAAGCCCTGCGCTTCATGATGTTCGGACGGGCCTTCGACGCGCGCTGCTGGAGCCTCCAGCGCCAGGGCCGGCTCGGGACCTTCGCTCCCATCACCGGCCAGGAGGCATCGATCATGGGATCGGCGATGGCGGTCGATCCGACCCGGGACTGGCTGGTGCCGCAGTACCGGGAGCTGCCGGCGCTCCTGCGCCACGGCTATCCGGTCGAACGGGTCGCCCTCTACCGGCAGGGCCACCCGGAGGGCGGCTACGTGCCGCCCGGGGTACGGGTGATGCCGTACCAGGTCTCGCTCGCGGCCCAGCTCCCGCACGCGGTCGGTCTCGCCTGGGGCATGAAGCTCAAGGGCTCGGGCGGAGTGGCGATGGTCTACTTCGGAGACGGGGCCTCGTCGGAGGGGGACTTCCACGAAGCGTGCAACCTCGCGGGGGTCGTCGAGGCCCCGGTCATCTTCCTGCTCCAGAACAACGGCTGGGCGATCTCGACCCCACGCGCGATCCAGACCGCCGGGAGCGACATCGCGTCGCGGGCCCCCGCCTACGGCTTTCCCGGGGTCTCGGTGGACGGCAACGACCTGATGGCGGTCTACCGGGTGACGGCGCAGGCGGTGGAGCGGGCGCGGGCGGGGGCGGGGCCCACCCTGATCGAGGCCCACACCTACCGAATGGGCGCCCATACCACCGCCGACGACCCGAGCCGCTACGTCGACCCCGAGACGGAGCGGCGGTGGGCCGGGCGCGACCCCATCCTCCGGGTGCAACGCTACCTTGCCGGCCTGGGCCAATGGTCGGAAGAGACCGAAGCGCGGTGGCAGCGCGAGATCGAATCCGAGGTGGACGAAGCCTTCGAGCGGGCCGCGCGATTCCCTCCCCCCCGGCCGAGCGACCTCTACGAGCACGTCTTCGAAGAGGTCCCCCCTTCCCTCGCTCGCCAGAGGCGTTGGCATCTGCGGGAGGCGGAGGAGAGCGGCTGATGGCCGAGATGACGATGGTCGAGGCGATCCGCTCCGCGTTGCGCCTGGAGATGGAACGCGACGAGCGCGTAATCCTCATGGGCGAGGACGTGGGCCAGCTCGGGGGGGTGTTCCGCGCCACGGACGGACTCCGGCAGTTCTTCGGTCCCTCGCGGGTCATCGACACCCCCCTGTCGGAGAGCGTGATCGCCGGGGCCGCGCTCGGGCTCGCGCTCACCGGCTTCGTCCCGATCATCGAGATCCAGTTCCTCGGCTTCGCCCAGAACGCCTATCACCAGCTATGCCAACAGCTCGCGCGCAGCCGCTACCGCACGCGGGGTGCGCATCCCGCCCCGATCACGGTGCGCTGCCCCTTCGGCGGCAACGTGCGCACTCCGGAGTTCCACAGCGATTCCATGGAGTCGCAGTTCGCCCAGAACACGGGCCTGAAGATCGTCATGCCCGCGAGTGCCCCCGACGCCAAGGGGCTTCTGCTGCAGGCGATCCGGGACCCGGACCCGGTGCTCTTCCTGGAGCCGCTGCGCGGGTATCGCATGGTCTCCGGCGAGGTCCCCGAGGGCGACTACACGGTGCCCTTCGGCGAGCTGCGCACCGTGCGCGAGGGCGGCGACATCACCCTGGTCGCGTGGAGCGGGAGCGTGCCGGTGGTCACGGAGGCCGCCGAGCTGCTCGCCGAGAGGGGGATCTGCGCACACGTGGTGGATCTGCGCACTCTGGTGCCGCTGGACGAGGCGGGCCTCGTCGCCGCGCTCGAGCGTACCGGCCGCTGCGTGGTGGTGCACGAGGCGCCGGCGACCGCCGGGTTCGGCGCGGAGGTGGTGGCGTTGCTCCAGGAGCAGGCGTTCTATTCTCTGGAGGCGCCGCTGCGCCGCGTCGCCGCGCCGGACAGCCACTATCCCTTGCCCGGGGTGGAGCGCGACTTCGTGCCCAGCGCCCACCTGGTGGTGCGCGCCGCACTCGAGACCATGGACGCCTGAGCTTCCGGTGAGCGCCTACGAGTTCACCCTGCCGGATGTCGGAGAGGGTCTGCGCGAAGGCGAGATCGTGCGCTGGCACGTTGCCCCGGGAGAGCGGGTCCGGGTCCACGAGAGTCTGGTCGACGTGCAGACCGACAAGGCGATCGTCGAGATCCCCGCGCCGGTCAGCGGCACCCTCACCCGGCTCGGCGGCAATCCGGGCGACATCGTCGCAGTGGGCGCGACGCTCGCGGTGATCGAGAGCGACGAAGCGCGAACCGGGATCCCGATCGAAGCGGCCCCGGGGGAGGACGAGACCCCGGCATCCGATCGTGCCGCGACTCCCTCGCCCCCATCGCCGGAAGCCACCGGGGACCGGAGGAGGAGGATACGGGCGAGTCCCGCGGTACGCCGGCTCGCGCGCGAACGCGGCATCGATCTCTCCGCCGTCACCGGGAGCGGCGGGCGCGGGCAGATCACCCGCGAGGACGTGGAAGCGGCCGCGGCCGGCCTCGGCGCGGCGCGGCCGGAGCCGCCGCCATCGCAAGCGCCTCCGCCGCGGAGCGAAGACCGCATCGAGCCCCTGCGTGGCCTGCGCCATCGGATCGCGCAGACCATGAGTGCGGCGTGGCGGGACGTGCCGCACATCTTCAGCATGAAGGAGATCGATGCCCGCGACCTCGTGCGGGCGCGCGAGAGCGCCAACGCCGTACACGCCCCGGACGGTCCGCGTATCGGCTACCTGCCCTTCTTCGTGCAGGCCTGCGCGGCCGCCCTGCGCGCCCACCCGCGCTTCAACGCGAGCCTCGACCTGGAGGCCCGGCGGATCGTCTACCGCCATCGCTGCAACATCGGCATCGCCGTCGCGACGCCCGACGGCCTCATGGTCACCGTAGTGCACGATGCGGACGGCATGAGCCTGCGCGCGCTCGCCGGGGAGATCCGCCGCCTGAGCCTGCTCGCCCGGGAACGCAAGGCCACGCCGGCGCAGCTCGCGGGGGGCACCTTCACGATCTCGAACTACGGCAGCTACGGCGGCGGCGTGGGGGCGCCCATCATCCGTCCCCCCGAGGTCGCGATCGCCGGCTTCGGGCGGGTGCGCGAGGCGGTGGTCCCGGTGGAAGGACGCGCCTGCGTGCGGCCGGTGCTGCCGCTGTGCGTATCCACGGACCATCGTCTCAACGACGGGGAGCACCTCGACGCGTTCATGGAGAGCATCGCCCGACACCTCCGCGAGCCCGCGCACCTGCTCGGTCGGGTCTGATGGTCGTCGGCGCGGTGCCCGAGGCGGCCGACCTCGTCGTCGCCGGGGCGGGGCCGGGGGGCTACGCCGCAGCGCTGCACGCCGCCCGCAAGGGCCGGCAGGTCATGCTGGTGGACCGAGACGGCCGGGACGGCGTGGGCGGAGTCTGTCTGAGAGAGGGGTGCATTCCGAGCAAGGCGCTCATCGAGACCGCGGACCTCTTCCTGAAGGCCGCGTCCGGGGCCGAACGGGGGGTCGTGGCCTCCGGTCTGCGCGCCGACCTCTCCGCTTTCCGATCCTTCAAGCGGCGGGTCGTCGAGGACCTCGCCGGCGGGGTGCGGGCGCTCCTGGATGCCGCCGGGGTCGAGGTGGTGACGGGCGATTGCTCGTTGAGCGACGAGACCACCGTGGTCATCGCCCAGCCCGGCGACCGGGTACGCTTCGTCGCGTTCCGGGACCTCGTCCTCGCCACCGGCTCCTCGGCGCTCGAGCTGCCGGAGCTGCCTTTCGACGGCGTGCGCGTGCTCGACTCGAGCGCGGTGCTCGACCTCGACACCCTCCCCGCCTCGCTCTGCATCGTCGGCGCCGGCTACGTCGGGGTCGAGATCGGCATCGCGCTCGCCAAGCTCGGCACCCGGGTCACGGTGATCGAGGCGGCGGGCCGCGTGCTGCCCGAGCTGCCCGCCCCTCTCGGAGCCCCGGTCGCGCGGCGCATGAAGGGGCTGGGGATCGAAGTGGTGCCCGGGGCCCGGGCCCGGTCGCTCCGGGAGGGAGCGCTCGAAGTCGATACGGAGGGTGGGCCGCGGCGGGTCCCGGCCGACCTGGTGTTGGTCGCGGTGGGCCGGGCACCGGCGCTCGGGTCGCTCAACCTCTCGGCAGCGGGCATCGAAGCCGGTCCGGAGAGGCGCCTGGAGGTCGGCCCCGACCGCCGGATCCGGCCCCACATCGCGGCGGTCGGAGACCTCACCCCCGGTCCCGCCCTCGCCCACAAGGCGAGCGCCGAGGCGCTGGTCGCGGTCGACGCGCTGTGCGGGGAGAACGCCGCTTTCGAGCCCGCCGCCATTCCGGTGGTCGTCTTCTCGGACCCGGAGATCGCATCGCTCGGGGAGAGCGCGGGACCGGGGCGCAAGTCGACACGCTTTCCCGTCCGCGCCTCGGGAAGGGCGGCGATCCTCGACGAGAAGCTCGGCTTCGTGGAAGTGGTGAGCGACGAAGACGACGGCACCGTGCTCGGGGTGCACATCGTGGCCCCGCGCGCTTCGGAGCTGATCGCGGAAGGGGCGCTCGCGGTGGAGATGAGCGCCACCCTCGAAGACCTCGCGCTGACCATTCATCCCCATCCCACCCTGAGCGAGATGATCGGGGAAGCGGCCGGCCTCGGAGCGGGGCGGCCGCTGCACTCGGGAAGCACGCTCGAGTAGCCGTCCCGGCGCATCCAGGACCCGCCCGCCCCGGGACTCAGCCGCGCTCCTCGTACTCCCGCGCGAGACGGCGCATGCCGCGCAGCCATCGGTCGTGGTCCGCGGCCTCGCGTTTGACGTATTCGCACACCACTCCTCTGGCGCTCTCGACCGCGAAGCGCCGCGCGAGCGCCCGGCCGATCCCGCCGGCGGCACCGGTCACTACCGCGACCTTCCCGTCGAGCTTCATGCGTACTTCCCCAGGACCATTCAGAAGTCGAGTTGCGGGGTTCGAAGTACTGGAATCAGGCGA
>CAYFYD010000319.1:0-5198 GCA_964347195.1 uncultured Ectothiorhodospiraceae bacterium | reverse complement strand
CTTTTCCCTCCCAAGAGCGTCAAATCAGCCCTCAAACTGTCGAAGATGAGTCAGACTCCGAGTTTCGGGATTCGTTGGTCGAAATGGATTCCCGCACCCTGATCGGGGTCGGGGACAAGCTTCGCGGGTAATGACGACTATGGAGGGAGTGGCGGCTGTCGTTGGGGGAGCGACATGTCTTGCGCAGCTGAGGGCATTCCCGCACCCCCCCTCCCGTCATTCCCGCGAAAGCGGGAATCCATCGCCTGATTCCAGTATTTCGAGCCCCGCAACTCGACTTCCGAATGGTCTTGCGGCTGCGCCCGGGCGCCTCGACCGCCGCCGGTGGCGGCGTTAGCATCGCGGCCCGACCACCGAACTGCCTCGAGGAATGCTCCAATGCCGAACGACGCCAATGCCGCGCTGCTCGACCGCGATCACAGCCACCTGCTGCACCCCCTGCACAGCCGCAAGGTGCACGAGAACGCCCGGGTCTGGAGCCGGGGAGAAGGGGCCCTGATCTACGACGCCAACGGCGGCGAGTTCATCGACGGTCTTGCCGGCCTCTGGAACAACACCGCCGGAAACGGGCGCCCCGAGCTCGCCCGCGCCGCCGCGGCGCAGCTCGAGGAGCTCGCCTTCGTGTCCGGCTACGCCGGGAGCTCGAACCCGCGCGCGATCGAGCTCGCCGAGCGCCTCTCCGCGATCTGCTATCCGGACATCAACCGCTTCTACTTCACCTCCGGCGGCGGCGAAGCGAGCGACTCCAACTTCAAGATGGCCCGCTACTACTGGAAGCTCGCGGGCCGTCCCGGGAAGGTCAAGGTCATTTCCCGGCAGTGGGGCTACCACGGTGTGACCTTCGCCGCGATGTGCGCGACCGGGATCTCGCCCTATCACCCGATGTTCGAGCCCCTGATCCCCGCGTTCGTGCCCGTGCCCGCCCCCTCCCCCTACCGCTACGAGGCGCCTGCGGGTGCTGCGAGCCAGGGCATCGCCGCCGCCGACGAGCTCGAGAAGAAGATCCTGGAAGAGGGGCCGGAGACGGTGGCGATGTTCATCGCCGAGCCGGTGCAGGGCGCGGGCGGGGTCATCGTGCCCCAGGACGACTACTTCCCCCGGGTGCGCGAGATCTGCGACGAATACGATGTCCTGCTGGTCTCCGACGAGGTGATCACCGGCTTCGGCCGGACCGGGCGCATGTTCGGGCTGGAGCATTGGGGGGTGCAGCCGGACATGATCCAGTTCGCCAAGGCGATCACCTCCGGATACTTCCCCCTCGGCGGCATCGGCATCAGCGACGAGATCGCGGCCACCCTCGACGAGGCGGGCAAGCCGTGGATGCACGCCTACACCTACAGCGCCCACCCGGTGGGCTGCGCGGTGGGGCTCGCGATGCTCGACATCGTGCGCGACGAGGACTTCCCGGGACAGGCGGCGGCCAAGGGCGAGCGGCTCCTCGTCGGCCTCGAGGACGCGCTCATCGACCATCCCCACGTCGGCGACATTCGCGGCCTCGGCCTGATGTGCGGGGTGGAGGTGGTGAAGGACCGTGCCACCAGGGCGCCGTTCACGCCGGAGGACGGCGTCGGAGCGCGGCTCATGCAGGCGATGGTGTCCCGGGGCCTCTTCACGCGGCTGCGCGGAGAGGACGTCATCTGCCTCGCGCCTCCCATCGTCGCGAGCGACGAGCAGATCGACCGCATCGTCGAGATCGTGCACGACACGGTCAACGACGTGCTCTGAGGTCCCAGGAACATTCAGCAGTCGATGTCGGGCGCTCGTCCGGGCATCCGTTCCCGTCATTCCCGCGCCCCTTCCCGTCATTCCCGTGTCCCCTCCGTCACTCCCGAGCTCCCTCCCGTCATTCTCGCCCCCGCTCCCGTCATTCCCGCGGAAGCGGGAATCCATCTCGGTCAACGAACCCCGAAGCTCGAGTTTTGGAGAGCCCTGTCTGACGTCCAATATCAGTTCGCGGCGTGCTCGTCGCGGCGGATCTCCTCCAGGGTGTCGGCGTAGGCCCGGGCGAGCGCCGCCACGGACACCACGCCGAGCAGCCGCTCGTCATCCTCACCCCGGAGAACCGGCACCGCGTTGCCCGGAAAGCCCCTGATCCCCTCCATCGCCGTCCATAGCGAGGTGCCGGCGTAGAGGCGAGGCGTGCCCGCGTCCGCGATGTCGGCAGCGCATCCGGCCTCGCGGGGTGGGTCCGTCTCCCAGGCGAGGAGGGCGGCGCGGCTGACCGTACCCGCGAAGCGGCCGTGGCGGTCCACGACGCAGGCCTCGCGACCGGGGGCGGCGAGCAGGCGCCGTTTCACCTCCGCGAGCGGCGTCCGCGGTGCGAGCACGGTGTAGGAGCGGCTCAGGTAGTCCCCGACCCGCCGATCCTCCAGGATCACCTTGTCGCGGCCGAGCGATACGTCGAAGCCGCGGTCCTCGAGCTGCACGTCGAAGAAGGAGCGGCCGAATACGCGGTACGACACGAGGCTCGAGAACACCACGCTCACCATCGCCGCGGTGGCGAGCTCGTAGTTTCTCGTCAGCTCGAAGACGATGAGGATCGAGGTCAGCGGTCCCCCGAGGACCGCGCTGATCACCGCCACCATGCCGCAGGTCGCGTACACCACCGTCTCCGCGCGCAGCTCGCCGAGCACCCACTCCGCTCCGCCCGCGGCGAAGGCGCCGAAGAGCGCCCCGATGAGCAGCGCGGGTCCGAACACCCCGCCCGCGAAGCCGAAGCCGATGCACAGCGCAGTGGCGAGCATCTTCGCGACCAGCAGCAGGAGCAGCCGATCGCCGGCGGAGACCTCCCCCGCGAGCACCGCGCGCACCGTCTCGCCCCCCATTCCGAGGATTTCCGGGATCCAGATCGCCGCCACCCCGAGGGCGGCCCCGGCCAGCATCGGCCGCGCGTAGGGCGCGATGGGGGAAGCGCGGGCGACACGCGTGGAGAGCTGCATCGCGCGCATGTAGGCGGCCGCGACCAGGGCGCCGGAGGCACCGATGAGGGCGAAGGCGGCGAACTCCACCGGCCGGGCGGCGCTCAGAGTGTCGATCGCGAAGAGCGGCGGGCGCTCGAAACCCGCGTTGACGATCACGTAGCCGATCGCGGCGGCCACCGTGATCGGCGCGAAGGCGCGCAGCGAGTAGTGCCGCAGGATCACCTCGTGGGCGAAGACGATCCCGGCGAGGGGGGCGTTGAAGGCAGTGGCGATGGCCGAAGCGACCCCGCAGCCGATGCCGACATTTCCCATCCAGCGCCGGCTCTCGTCGATCTGCGCGATCGCGGAGCCGAGCGTCGCTCCCAGGTGGGCGAGCGGCCCGTACTGTCCGGTCGAGGCCCCGGCGCCCAGGGAGATGACGCTGGACGCGGTCGAGAGCAGCCCGGAGCGGGTGGGGATGCGCCCTTCGAAGCCCTGCACCGCGTGCACGATGTCGGCCGGCGCGTGCGCCCGCCGCTCGGGAATGAACTGGTGGAGGGTGCCCACCGCCAGCCCGCCGGCGGCGGGCACGAGCACGGTGACGAGGACGAGGAGGACGGGGCTGTCCAGTCCCCGCCGACTCGCCGGCGAAATGAAGAGCTCGTCGTTCAGCAGGGCGACCACGTCGACGAAGAGCATGGCCGCGAGCGAGGTGACGGCACCGATTGCGAGGCCCAGAATCGCGATGGCGACGACCGAGCCGGCGAGGCCCGGGAGCCGGGGGCGGGTCACGGCGGCTGCCGCCCGCGCATCAGAGCACGCGCCGCGAGAGCACCGGAGGCGCCCGGTGACGATCACCCATCGGCGGCGCCTTCGGGCGGGTAGTGCCGCCGCCAGACGGGGGCGAACACCGGGTGGGCGGCGAGGGCCACCACGAGGCGCTCGACCTTGGGCAGGTTCGCGGAGCGCCGGCACTCCTGCTGCGCCCAGCGGCCGACGACCGCGATGCAGAGCATGTCGTTCACTCCGTCTCGACGATCTCGAAGCGATGGCTGACGGCGACCCCGCCGGCCCGCAGCATGGCGGTGGCCGAGCAGTACTTCTCGGCCGAGAGGCGCACCGCCCGCGCCACGCTCTTCTCCGAAAGGGCTCGGCCGGAGACCACGAACTTCATCTCGATCGTGGTAAACACCTTCGGCGCCGTGTCGGCGCGCGTCGCGTCGAGCTCGACCACGCAGTCGCTTATCGCCTGCCTCGACTTCTTCAGGATGGACACCACGTCGAAGGCGCTGCACGCTCCCGCGCCGATCAGCATCGCCTCCATTGGCCGGATCCCGATGTCGCGCCCGCCGTGAGCGGGGTCGCCGTCCAGCACCACGCTGTGGCCGCTGCCCGACTCGCCCACGAAGGCCACGCTCTCGAGCCACTTGACTCTCGCCTTCATCTCTCGCCCCTCCGCGTGGCGCCGGCGCCCGGCTCAACCCGGCTCCGCGAGCAGGTCCTCGGCATAGGCGAACACCGCCGGGTTCCCGCCGGTATGCACGAAGACCACCGCCTCGTCCTTGCCGATGAGGCCGCGCCGAATGTGATCGCACAGCCCGGCCATCGCCTTGCTGGTGTAGACGGGGTCGAGGATGATGCCCTCGGTGCGCGCAGCGAGGAGGAATGCCTCGCGCGCCGCCGGACTCAGCACGCCGTAGCGCTCACCGATGTAGTCGCTGTGGCTGGTGACGTCCTCGGGCCCGAGCTCGATGTCGAAGCCGAGCAGCCGTGAGGTCGCGTTCGCGATGCGTGCGATGTCCACGCGCCGGTCCTCGTCCCACTCGATGGGCGCGATGCCGACCACGCGGGCCTTGCGCCCGAGCGCGCGCAGACCCAGGAGGAGGCCGGCCGGGGTCATGTTGGCGCCCGCCACGTAGACGTAGTCCAGGTCCGTCCCCGCCCGCAGCATCCCGAGCTGGGCGTCGAGCTCCAGGGCGGCCTCCACGTAGCCGACGGTGGAGCGTGCGAGCATGTCGAGGTCGAAGGGGTCGATGAGGTAGGGCCGGCGCCCGGCCGCGCGCAGCGCCTCCGCCTTCTTCTCCAGCAGCGGGAACAGCTCCTGCATGTCGTCGATGTCGGTGACGGTGATGTCCGCTCCCATCAGATCGTCGAGCAGCAGGTTGCCCTGCCGCACCGGCCCCTTCTCCCCGTGCAGGAGCACCAGCGATACGTCGCGCCCGAGCTTGCGCGCCGCGGCGGTGATCTGACGGCACCAGTTGGACTGGGTGTAGGCGCCGGCCACGATGACGTCGGCTT
>CAYFYD010000318.1:0-5256 GCA_964347195.1 uncultured Ectothiorhodospiraceae bacterium | reverse complement strand
CCCGACCGCACCAGGACCATTCGGAAGTCGAGTGATGTGGTTCGAGGTACCGGAATCGGGCAATGGATTCCCGCTCCCCGATCGGGGTCGGGGACAGGGTCCGCGGGAATCCATTGCGGTCAACGAATCCCGAAGCCCGAGCTCCCGCCCCGCGCGCTGCGGCGGCGTTCCTCCCTACTCCATGTCGTGCCTCCGTCCCGCGCTTCCCGCCCCGCGCGCTGCGGGGGTGGATGCGCGCCCGTCCGCTGCGGGCCGGCCTTCGTCCGATCGCCATTCGGCCCGGGCGGAGAGCGCTTCGAGGGGGAGGTGACAGCGGATGCGCAGCCCGCCTTCGGTCTCGCGCCAAGGCGGTCGCTCCTCGTCGCAGACCGAGCCCATCTTCCAGGGGCAGCGGTCGGCGAAGGGGCAGCCCGGCCTGCCCGAGGCGGTGGTGCCGCCCGGGTCGGCGCGCGCGCCCCGGTCGCGATGCACCCGGCCCGTTCCCGGCACCGCCATCAGCAGGCTGTGGGTGTAGGGGTGGAAGGGGGGGGTGAAGATCTGCTCGATGGCGCCGACCTCGAAGAGGTGGCCGTGAAAGAGCACCGCGGCCCGGTCCGCCAGCGACCGCACCACCGCGAGATCGTGGGAGATGAAGAGCATCGCGATGTCGCGCTCCCGGCGCAGGCGGCGCAGCAGCGCGAGCATGCTCGCCTGGACGGAGACGTCGAGGGCCGAGAGCACCTCGTCGCACAGCATCAGGCTCGGCTCGGCGACGAGCGCGCGGGCGATCGCGATGCGCTGGCGCTCGCCGCCGGAGAGCTGGTCCGGGAAACGGCCCGCGTAGCCCCCCTCGAGGCGCACATCGTGGAGCGCCTCCGCCACCCGGCGCCGGACGCCCGTACGGTCGAGGTCGAAGAACATCTCCAGCGGCCGGGACAGGATGGCGCCGACCCGCCGGCGCGGGTTCAGCGAAGCGTCCGGGTTCTGAAAGACGTACTGGATGTCCCGGCGGGTCGACGGGCTTCGGTCTTCGACCAGGGCGGGGACCGCCTCGCCCCGGAAGCGGATGCGGCCCGCCACGGGGGGCAGCAGTCCCGCGATGGCCCGCGCGATCGTCGACTTGCCGCTGCCGGACTCTCCCACGAGCGCGAAGGTCTCTCCCCGGGAGATGGAGAAGGAGCAGTCGTGGACCACGTTGCGCCTGGGCGCGCGGCGCCCGAAGCCGCCTCCCCGATGCCCGTAGCCGAGCGACACCCCCTCGACCGCCAGGACCTCTCCCTCCGCTGCGCGGCGCGGCGCGTCCGGCGCGCGCGCCGGCCTCCGCCTCGCCTTCGGAATCTCCCGCCACCGCTCGCAAGCCACCCGGCGCGCGCCTCCCGCCCCCTCCAGGCGTTGCGCGTTGGACGCGCAGGAGGGCGCGGCATGGTCGCAACGGGGGTAGAAGGGGCAGCCGGGGGGAAGCTCCTCGCGGCGCAGCAGTCCCTCGAGGGCGTCTTCGCCGCCCCCGCCGGCGCTCATCCGGGGGATGGAACCGATGAGACCCCGGGTGTAGGGATGGAAGGGCTCGGCGAAGAGCTCGGCGCTCGGGGCGGTCTCGACCATGTGTCCCGCGTACATCACCCCGACCCGGTCGGCGATCTCGCCGATCACCCCGAGGTCGTGACTGACGTAGAGCATCGCGGTCGAGGATCGCGCGCGGAGGTCGAGGAGCAGGCCGAGGATCTGCTCCTGGGTGGTCACGTCCAGTCCGGTCGTCGGCTCGTCGAGCACCACCAGGTCCGGATTGCAGGCGAGTGCCATCGCGATGAGCACCCGCTGCTGCTGCCCGCCCGAGAGCTGGTGGGGGTAGCGGTGCAGGGCCTCTTCCGGATCGGGCAGGCGGACGCTCGCGAAGAGCTCCGCCACCCGGCCCTCGGCCTCCTCGCGGGTGGCGCAGCGCCCGTGGATGGCCAGCACCTCGGCGATCTGCCGTCCCACCCGCATGCCCGGGCTGAGCGCGGTGGTGGGGTCCTGGGGCACGAGCGCGATCCGGTTGCCGCGCAGCGCGTCCAGCGCGGGCCGCTCGAGCGAGAGCAGGGACTCCCCCTTGAAGCGCACCTCCCCGCCGGTGACCCGCGCCATCGGGTGCCGGTAGCCGAGAAGCTGGTAGGCGAGCGTCGACTTGCCGCACCCCGACTCCCCCACCAGACCCAACATCTCCCCCGCATCGATCCGCAGCGACACGTCGTGCAGGACCTCGAGCCAGCCCCCGCCCTGCCGGTAGGCGAGATCGAGCCCGTCCACTTCGAGGAGGGGGGGAGGGGTCATCGGTCCATGTGGGAGACGCTGCGTCCCAGAATGCGCGCGAGCCCTTCCGTCCACAGGTTGAGCCCGACCACCAGGGAGGCGAGCGCCAGCCCGGGGCCGAGGACGGTGACGGGCGTGGCGACGATGAGGGCGCGGTTCTCGCTGATCATCAGGCCCCACTCCGGGGTGGGCGGGCGCAGCCCGAATCCGAGGAACCCGAGCGAGCCCACCAGCACCGGGGCGTATCCGGCCCGGATCGCGAACTCCACCAGCAGGGTGCCGGTGGTGTTGGGAAGCAGCTCGCGCCACATCACCGACCACGCGCTCTCGCCCCGCAGGCGGGCGACGGTGACGAAGTCCCGGGTCACGATCTCGAGGGCGGCCGCGCGCGCCATTCGAGCGATGCGCGGGGTATAGACCAGGGCCACCACCAGGACGACCAGCGCCGGCTCCCCCGAGAGGCCGGGCCCGGCGGACGCGACCGCGAGCAGCGCCAGCACCAGGAAGGGGATGCTGATCATCGCTTCGAGCACCCGCATCAGGATCTCGTCGAACCACCCGCGCAGGTATCCGCCGAGCAGCCCCAGGACCGACCCGAGGACCACGCCGAGCGCGGTGCCGGAGACCGAGAGCAGGATGACGATGTGGCTCCCGTGCACCACCCGGCTGAACACGTCGCGGCCGAGCTGATCGGTGCCGAAGGGGTTGGTCCAGCTCATCCCCGAGAGGGGCGGCCCGGCGCCCATCTGTCCCACCCCGAAGGGGGCCCACAGCGGCCCCGTCGCCGCGACCACGACATGCAAGAAGAGAATGCAGGACCCGATCCGGAAGCTCAGCGGGGTGCGCCGCCAGCGCGGCCACCAGCCCTCGTTCATCCCGCCCGCCGCCGCGGCGGCCTCGGTGGTCACGCGGCGGCCCCGGTGCGCAGTCGGGGGTTGAGCACGATGGCCGCGATGTCCGCGAGGAGGTTGGCGACGATGTAGACGAGCGCCGCGATCAGCACCGTCGCTTCGATGAGGGGAATGTCGCGCAGCAGCAGCGCGTCGATGAGCAGGCTGCCGAAGCCGGGAAACCCGAACACCTTCTCCAGCACCACCACCCCGCCGATGAGGTAGGAGATGTTGAGCGCGGTGATGTTGAGGGTCGGGCCGAGCGCGTTCACGACCGCGTGGCGCAGCAGCACGAGATGCCGCGGCAGTCCCTTGAGCTCCGCCATCCGGATGTAGGGCGACTCCAGGACTTCGATCAGGTTGTCGCGCAGCATCCGCACCGCGTACACCGCCATCACGATCGCGAGCGTCACCGAGGGCAGCACCAGTGCCTCCACCCACTCCGCGAAGGTGGAGGACTCCACCACCACCGAGGTCGCGGGCAGGAGGGGCAGGGCGATCACGAACACGATCAGCATCAGGGTGCCGAGAAGGAACTCCGGCATCGACACGAACACCAGCGTCAGCACCGAGAGCACGTGGTCCACCGTCCGGTCGCGGTTCAGGGCCTGGATCGCGGCCGGGATCAGCGCGAGCGGGATGTAGAGGACGAACGCGACCCCGGAGAGGACGAGGGTGTTGAAGATCCGGGGGGCGAGGATCTCGGTCACCGGGCGCGCGCTGGTGAGCGCGGTGCCGAAGTCGCCTCGGACCGCCTTGCCGAGCCACATCAGGTAGCGTTCGGCGGGCGGCAGGTTCAGGTTGAGACGTTCGCGCAGCGCGGCGAGGGACTCCGCGGTGGCGCTGCGCCCCAGGATGCGGGAGGCCACGTCCCCGGGCAGGACCTCGACGATCGCGAAGATCACCACGGAGACGAGCAGCAGGGTCACGAGCGAGAGCAGGATCCGGGCGCAGATCAGACGGACCACGGGCGCGGCTTCATCCTGGTGGGGGGTGGCGGTCGGCGCCGGCGGAGCGCCCGCGAGGCGGACCGGCTCCCTTGACCGTGTCCAATGGATTCAGGGAGTCACGTCGATCGCCAAGCGTTTCGGGCGAAGTCGTCAAGCGAAGAAAGATCTGCTGCATCAAGGAGCTGCGCTGTCCGGAGGCGATCGGGAACGGCCGCGAACCCATTGGTCCCGGGGCCGCCCGCGCGCTCGTTGCGTTGTCGTTCCAGCCCTATATCATACGCGGCGCGGAACCACGAACATCCGGGAGGCAGGTCATGAAGTCGGGGACGCTGTTGCGTGTGAGTGCGGTGGGAGCATTGGCACTGGGTGCCGTGTATCCAATGTCCGCGATTGCCGAGGAGTGCGTGAACGTCGTCCACTACGAGACGAGCGGCGAGAAGGGATCGATGGACCCCGCCGATCTGCTCTCCTCGGACGACTCGGTGCATGTGTACTCCGTGTACAACCGGCTGGTGGACATCGACGACAGCTTCCAGGTCGTGCCGGAGCTCGCCCGATCCTGGTCGGTCTCAGAGGACGGTCGGACCTGGACCTTCGAGCTCGAGCAGGGGGTCCGGTTCCACGACGGGAGCGACTTCGACGCGGGCGACGTCGTCTACACCTTCCGGCGCCTGCTCGACCCGGAGGTGGGCTCCGGCGCTGCCGCCATCCTGTCCTTCCTGGATCCGGAAGGCATCCAGGCGGTGGACACCCACACCGTGCAGTTCTCGACCGACGACCCGATCGCCGACATGCCGACCCTGCTGTCGCTCAAGTTCAACCTCATCGTGCCGGAGGGGGCGGAGACCGCGGACCTCAAGCTGAACGGGATGGGCACCGGGCCCTTCATGCAGGAAGAGTTCGTGCCCGGCGGCCCGGTGCGGGTCCTGCGGCGCAACCCGAGCTACTGGCGCGAAGGCCGGCCCAGGGCCGAGTGCCTGCGGGTGACCGTGATCACCGAGCCGGTGTCCCAGCTCGCGGCGCTCAAGTCCGGCGAGGCGGACCTGCTGACGAGCGCCGCCCCCGAGATCCTGTCCGCGCTGCGGGGTGACGAGAGCTTCACGCTGCTCGAGACCGGGGCGGCGACCTCGCTCACCTTCTCGATGCAGACC
>CAYFYD010000317.1:0-5259 GCA_964347195.1 uncultured Ectothiorhodospiraceae bacterium | reverse complement strand
TGCGGGGTCCGCGGGAATGACGGCGGGTGGCGCGGGCTGGACGGAGGGTGGCGCGGGAATGACGGAGGGTGGCGCGGGAATGACGGGAGGGGCGCGGGAATGACGGGAGGGGCACGGGAATGACGGATTCGGGTGTCCGGAAGAGCGCCCAACATCGACTTCCGAGTGCTCCTGGGCGCCGCCGGTGCAGCGCCTACCCGTTCTCGACCCAGCGAGGCTTTCGCTTCTCGAGGAAGGCGGCCATGCCCTCGCGGCCTTCCTCGGACCGGAACATGCGCTCGCTCCACTCGGCCATGCGCGCGAAGTCCTCCTCCTCCTGCGCTCCGCCGATCCGGTTGCGCACGAGCTTCTTGCACTCGGCCACCGCGTTCGGTCCTCCGAGCGCGATCGCCGCGACCTCCTCCGCCACCGCGGCTTCCAGCGCTTCCCCGGGCACTGTGCGGTGCACGAGCCCGTAGCGCAGCGCGGCGCCGGCGTCGAAGCGTTCTCCGGTCAGGAAGAGGCGCATCGCGTGGTGGGCGCCCATCCGGGGCACGCATACCACCGAGATGATGGCGGGGATCAGGCCGAGGCGCACCTCGCTGAAGCTGAACACCGCGCTCCGTGCGCTCACCACGATGTCGCTCGCCCCCACCAGACCCAGCCCGCCCGCGAACGCGGGACCGTTCACGGCGGCGATCACGGGCTTCGGGCTCTCCTGGATGGCACGCAGCAGGGCATCGAACGCGACCGGCCGCTCTCCCGGGGCCACGTGGCCGGGCGGGCTCTCGAGGTCCATGCCCGAGCAGAAGGCGCGGCCGGCCCCGGTGACGACGATGCAGCGGACTGCGTCGTCGGTACCCGCGGTCCCGAGGTGCTCGAATGCCTCCCGCACCAGGGTGCCGGACAGGGCGTTCCTCTTCTCGGGGCGATTCAACGTGATCCACGCCGCGGCGCCCCGCACCTCGTAGAGGGTGTGCTCCCGGGTGCTCATTGCGCCGCCTTTACGCTTCGCCGATCAGGAGCAGGTGCAGACGCCGGGGCCCATGGGCGCCCTCCTGCATGGTCTGCTCCACGTCCGCGGTTCGGGAAGGCCCGGTGATGAGATTGACGGTGCGCGGCATCACCCCGTCCGTAGCGCGCAGCCCGGCCCAGACATCCTCCATGGCGGGAAGCACGCGCGACGCCGCCAGCACTACCAGGTGATCGCCGGGAAGGAAGTTCAGCGTGGTAGGACTGTGGGGTCCGGAGAGCAGCACCAGGGTGCCGCTCTCGGCGATCCCGGCGAAGGCGCCGGTGACGCTCACGAGGTCCTCGCCCACCGCGGCGCGGCGTTCCACCTCGAGACGGTTGGACCAGCGTATCGAGGCGAGCCCGGGGTCCGGCGCCACTACCAGGCGCGTGCCGAGACCGTGGGCGCTCATGTGTCGTTCCACCGTCTCGGACACGCCATCGAGATCCGGCAGGCGCGTCACTTTCGCGTTGACCGCGCGAAGCTTCGCCAGAAAGCGCTCGATCAACGGTTTGTCGCTCCGGGGCTGAATGTTCGGAGTCGGGTGCCGCAGGCGCGCATCGAGCCCCTGCCGCACGCTCGGAGACAGGGGGGCGCCGCGGTTGAGCGAGCGCCGCACGTTGCGGAGTATGGCGTCGCGGGCGCCGCTCACTGCGCGGACCCTCGGGCGCGACGGCGCCAAGCGCTCAGGAAGGTCCTGCCCGCCGGGGCCGGCAGGTCCCGGGCCGCGGTCCAGCCGGACGCGAAGGGCAGCCAGCGGAAACGCCCGCGACGACCGAGGAGCGAGAGGATGCGCACCCCGATGCCGGCGAGGCGGCGATAGAGCCGGGGACGGCGCACCAGCCACCCCCACGCGGCAAGCGCGAGGCGCGCGCGCCGGGATCCCAGGCCGTCCTCGAACTGGCGCCGGCGCAGGGAGCGCAGCATGTCCGGCAACGGAATGTCCATCGGGCACACTTCCTGGCAGCGCCCGTTCAGGGTGCAGGCGTTGGGCAGGTGCCCCGCTTCCTCCAGGCCCACCATCAGGGGCGTCAGCACCGAGCCCATCGGACCGACGTAGACCCAGCCGTAGGCATGTCCTCCCACGGACGAGTAGACCGGGCAGTGGTTCATGCACGCACCGCAGCGGATGCAGCGCAGCATGGGCCGGAACTCGTTGCCGAGCATCTGCGAACGGCCGTTGTCGACGAGCACCACGTGGAACTCGTCGGGGCCGTCGAGGTCCTCGTACGCCCGCGGCCCGGTCGTCACGGTGGTGTAGGTCGACATCTCCTGGCCGGTGGCGCTGCGCGCGAGGAGGCGCAGCAGCGTGCTCGCGTCCTCGAGCGTCGGCACCACCTTCTCGATGCCGGCGGTGACGATGTGCACTCGGGGAAGCGTGTTGGTGAGGTCCGCGTTGCCTTCGTTGGTGACCAGCATCACCGAACCGGTCTCCGCGATCAGGAAGTTCGCCCCGGTGATGCCGACATCGGCGTTCAGGAACTTGTCCCGCAGCACGTTGCGCGCCTCGTCCACCAGGGCCGCGACCTCGCTCTGCACCTCGGTAAAGCCGAGAGCCTGGTGGTGGCGATGGAAGAGCTCGCTCACCTGCTGCCGGGTCTTGTGTACCGCCGGAGCGATGATGTGGCTGGGGGGCTCGCCGGCCAACTGGATGATGTACTCCCCGAGGTCGGTCTCCATGCGCTCGATGCCCGCCGCTTCGAGCGCTTCATTGATTCCGATCTCCTCCCCCACCATGGACTTGCCCTTGGTGACGCGGCGCGCCTCGGCGTTGCGGCAGAGATCGACGACGATGCGGCAGGCATCCTGCGCGTTGTCCGCCCAGTGCACGGTGCCGCCGCTCGCCGTCACGCGCTCCTCGAAGCGCTCCAGGTAGTAGTCGAGGTGCGACAGGGTGTGTTCCTTGATCTCCTTGCCCGCCTCTCGCAGCGCGTCGAACTCGGGGATCCGTTCGAGCGCGCGGCGCCGCTTGTCGATGAAGCCACCCTTGGCCCTGCTCATCGCGGCCCGCAGGTCCGGATTGTCGAGCGCGCCGAAGGCGCGGACGGGGAAGTGCCGGCTCGAGGGTTCCATGGAATGCTCAAGCCTCTCCGATCGCGGGGCCGTCCGCCATCTCCGCCAGCACTTCCGCCGCGTGATAGACCTTCATCGGACTGTCCTCCCGGGAGAGGCGTCCGGCGATGTTGAACAGGCAGCCGAGATCGCCGCCGAGCAGGGTTCCGGCTCCGCTGCGCCGCACGCAATCGGCCTTGTCGCTCACCATGCGCTCCGAGATCTTCGGATACTTCACGCAGAAAGTGCCCCCGAAGCCGCAGCAGACCTCACCGTCCTCGACCTCGACGCGTTCCAGACCCTCGACCCGGTCGAGCAGGGCGCGCGGCTGGTCGTAGACACCGAGCTCGCGACGCCCCGAACAGGAGTCGTGGTAGGCAACGGTGCTCGCGAAGCGAGGCGGGGGCTCGCCCGGCTCGAGCTTGTCGGCCAGAAACTGCATCAGCTCGTAGCAGCGCGGGGCGAGGGCTTCGGCGCGCGCGCGCCAGCGGTGATCGGTGGGGAAGAGGAGCGGATAGTGCAGCTTCAGCACCGCGGCGCAGGAGCCGGACGGCGCCACCACGTAGTCGTAGCCTTCGAAGGCCGCGATCACCTGCCGGGCGATGTCGCGGCTCGTCCTGAAGTCTCCGCTGTTGTAGGCGGGCTGGCCGCAGCAGGTCTGAAGCGGCGGCACCTCGACTTCGCAGCCGGCTTCCTCGAGGAGCTTGACCGAGGCGAAGCCCACGCTGGGACGAAACAGGTCGACCAGGCAGGTCGCGAAGAGGCCGACCCGTACCGGCATCTTCATGCGCGAGCCCTTGCCGCCTCGCGCGCCACGGCGCGGTGGCCGATGTCGCGGCGGAAGCAGGCGTGGGGCCAGCCGATGCTCTCGACCCGACGGTAGGCGCGGGCCGCAGCGTCCCGCACGTCTTCGCCGAGGGCGCACACGCAGAGCACCCGCCCGCCGTCGGTGAGCACCCGCCCGCCTTCGAGCCGGGTACCGGCATGGAACACCTTCGTCCCCGCGGGGCCGTGCTCCAGTCCCGCCACCGCTTCGCCCCGGGGATACTCCCCCGGATAGCCCTCCGCCGCCATCACCACGCCGAGGGCGGCGCGCTCGTCCCACCGGGCCTCGACCCCCCCGAGCCTGGCGTCGATCGCGGCCTCGCAGAGCTCTATCAGATCGGAGCGCAGGCGCATCATGACGGGCTGGGTCTCCGGATCGCCGCCGCGGCAGTTGTACTCGAGGACGCGGGGGGCGCCGTGGCGGTCGATCATCAAGCCGGCGTAGAGGAATCCCGTGTAGGCCCGCCCCTCCGCTTCGAGACCTCGCACCGTGGGCGCGATGACTTCGCGGAGGACTCGCCGGTACGTCTCGGTGTCGACGACCGGGGCCGGCGAACAGGCCCCCATTCCGCCGGTGTTGGGTCCGGTGTCGCCGTCTCCGAGCGCCTTGTGGTCCTGACTGGGAGCAAGGGGCAGCACCTGGCCGGCGCCGACGATGGCGATGAAGCTCGCTTCCTCGCCCTCCAGGAACTCCTCTACCACCACCCGGCGGCCCGCTTCCCCGAACGCGCCGCCCGAGAGCATAGCGGTGGCGGTCTCGCACGCGGTATCGACGCTTCGGGCGACCACCACCCCCTTGCCGCCCGCCAAGCCGTCCGCCTTGACGACGATGGGAGCGCCCCGGGCGCTTATGTAGCCGAGCGCGGGCGCCAGCTCGTCGAATGTCCGGCTGGCGGCGGTGGGAATGCGGTGGCGCGCGAGGAATCCCTTGCAGAAGACCTTCGAGCCCTCCAGCTCGGCGGCGCGCTTTCGGGGGCCGAAGATGCGCAGACCCGCGGCCTCGAAACGGTCCGCGATGCCGGCGACGAGCGGCGCCTCGGGTCCCACGATGGTGAGGTCGACGGCCTCGGTCCGGGCGAAGTCGACGAGACCCCCGATGTCGCCGGCGTCGAGCGCCACGTTCTCGACCTTGCTCTCGCGCGCGGTACCCGCGTTGCCGGGGGCGACGAGCACCTGGCGCACCCGCGGCGACTGGGCGGCCTTCCACGCCAGCGCGTGCTCCCGGCCCCCCCCTCCGACCACCAGCACCTTCACGCCCGATCCTCGCCGCTCCGCTCGGTCCGTGGATTCCCTCCGGGGTTCAAGCATAGCGCAAGAGAGTACCCCACAACGTTCATCTCATGTCTCGGGATTCGTTGGCCGGATGGATTCCCGCTTCCGCGGGAATGACG
>CAYFYD010000316.1:0-5280 GCA_964347195.1 uncultured Ectothiorhodospiraceae bacterium | reverse complement strand
GTGGTGCCCATATGAGCGGCGGCGGTAGAGACCTCGATGGCCCCATCCGTAATCGGCTGACGAAGCTGGATGCCCGCGCCACTTCCCGTCATTCCCGCGAAGCTCGTCCCCGCCCCCGATCGGGGAGCGGAAATTCATGTGCGCTGAGCGAACACGGATGCCGCTGGCCCGGGGACTCGGGAGTACACTGGCGCGAGTTCGTCCTGCTCCTCCACGCCCCGCATTGTCGAACATCCTCGACCGTCTGCTCTCCACCCGCCCCTACCTGCTCGCAGACGGAGCGACCGGCACCAACCTCATCGAGATGGGTCTGCGATCCGGTGACGCCCCCGAGCCGTGGAACGTGGACCATCCGGAGCGGGTGGAGCGCCTGCACCGGAGCTTCGTGGCGGCCGGTGCGGACATCATCCTGACCAACAGCTTCGGGGGGAACCGCTGCCGGCTGGCGCTCCACGGCAGCCAGAACCGGGTGGCCGAGCTGAACGAGCGTGCGGCCCGCATCGCGCGGCGGGTCGCGGACGAGAGTGAGCGCCCGATCATCGTCGCGGGTTCCATGGGACCCACCGGCGAGCTCTTCGCGCCGCTCGGCGACCTGAGGGTGGAGGAAGGCGCCACGGCCTTCGCGAGCCAAGCCCGGGCGCTCGCGGATGGGGGCGCCGACCTGCTCTGGGTCGAGACCCTGTCCTCTCGCGAGGAGGTCGAGGCCGCGCTCGAAGGCGCGCACGTCACCGGCCTGCCGGTGGTGTGCACGCTGAGCTTCGATACCAACGGCAGCACCATGATGGGGCTCTCCCCTTCGGAGTTCGCCACCCTGTGCCGCACCATGACCCCCGCGCCCCACGCATTCGGCGCCAACTGCGGGCTCGGACCGGCGGAGACGGTGGTCGGGGTGCTGAACCTCGCCCGCGCCGCCCACGACACCGATGTCATCGTCGCCAAGGGCAACTGTGGGATCCCCGAGTACGTGGACGGCGTGGTCGAGTACGGAGGCACGCCGGAGCTGATGGCGAAGTACGCCCGCCTCGCCTGCGACGCGGGCGCCCGCATCATCGGCGGCTGTTGCGGCACCACCTCCGAGCACCTCCGCGCCATGCACGAAGCGCTCGCGGGACACACCGGCGGTGCCCGCCCCACCGGGGACGAGGTGGCAGCGACGCTCGGCGAGATCACCCCCGGCGCTCGCGCCCAGCTCGAGGGCCGGATGCACGCGGACACCGTGGCGGTCGGCCGCCGGCGCCGCTCGCGCCGGCGGCTGGCCGGCGCCGAGCACCCCCGATGGACCAAGGACGCCCCAAACCGGAAAGCGAACGATGTGTAGTGCCGATGTATACATCACAGGAGACATGGCTGTGGTGCGCACCCAGATCTACCTGACGGAGCGCCAGCGCGACGAACTCGCCGCGATCGCCGGGAGTGCAGGCAAGAGACAAAGCGAGCTGATTCGCGAAGCCGTCGATCGCTACATCGAGCAAACGAGCCGTCGTCGCCGCGAGGAGTTGTTGCGCGAGGCGGCCGGAGTCTGGAAGGAGCGAAGCGACCTTCCCGACTACGAGACGACACGGGCCGAATGGGACAGAAGCTGAACCATGTCGAGGTCAATCCTGCTCGACACCGACGTTGTGGTCGACTTTCTGCGCGGTCGCGACGAAGCTGTGTCCTTCGTGACAGTCAACTCGAAGCGAATCATTCTGTCTTCCATCGTCGTCGCGGAGCTGTATGCAGGGGTACGGGGTGGAAAGGAAGACAGGGAGCAGATCCTCCTGGAGAGCTTCCTGTCGCTGTTTCGTGTCGTTCCCGTCAGCAGCGACGTCGCAAAGCTCGGCGGACTCTACAAGCGCGACTACGGCAAGGCACACAGCGTCGGCATCGCGGACGCCATCGTAGCCGCTACCGCAGCGATGGAGAACGCGGAGCTCAAGACCCTCAACGTCAAGCACTACCCCATGTTGAAGAACCTCGAACCTGCCTATCGGAAATGAAGGAGCCGCAAGCTCCCTTCGGCCGTCGGCGCACGGATGGACTCCGGGAAGTCCCGCGGGACGAAGTGCTATCTGCCACCAAGAGCGAAGATCTGCATCGCAGCGCTCTCGTCGAGCACAGTGAGAGCACCCCACCGTCTGCTATGCTCGATTCATGCGCGCACCCGCTTCCGCCAGTCCCTTCGTTCCCGGATACGGCGCGTTGCCGCCGTATCTTGCCGGCCGCCACGGCGAGCAGGGCGAGTTGAGGAGATTGCTCGCCTACCTCGAGAACGGCAAGGGTGCTCCGAGAAGCGCGGTTCTCACCGGCCCCCGCGGGAACGGCAAGACGGCGTTGTTGCGCTGGTTTCAGCGCGATATCGAAGCCGGCGAGAACGACATCGAGGTGATCTGGCTGACGCCGAGTGAGATCCCCGGCCTGGATGTCCTCGCTACCGAGCTGGTGCCGCCTGGCCGCTTCGCATCCTTGCGCCCGGAGACTCTCTCCTTCACGGTCGGGATCGGCCGCCTGGGCTGGGAGCTGGGCAATCGGCCGAGGTCGTTGACCCGGTTGTTGACCGAACGCTGCAACCAACGACCGCTCGTCGTCCTCTTGGACGAAACCCAGAACCTGGGCCACGAAGTCGGACACGCGCTGCTCAACGCGAGCCAGTCCGTGGCCGCCGCCTCGCCTTTTCTGCTGGTGATGGCCGGTACGCCGGAGCTCCAGGCCCACCTCAACGCCCTGCTCGCCACATTCTGGAACCGGGCCCGGCAGATCGGCATCGGTCTGCTGAACAAAGATGCCGCGGCGGAGGCGGTGGCCAACCCGTTGGCCGAGCTGGCCCCCCCCATCACCTTCGTCGACGCCGTGCTGGAAGGAGTCGTCTCGCAGAGCCAGTGCTATCCCTACTTCCTGCAGTTGTGGGGCGATGCCCTGTGGCACGCCGCGAACGGTGCTTGCACCACCCGCATCGACGAAGCCGTCGTGGCCGCCGCAAAACCGGCCTTCGACCTCGAAAGGACCACCTACTACGAGGACCGGCGCGACGAGTTGAAGAGGCAGGGGTTGCTGGAGGTGGCGGCCCGCGTCGCACCCGCATTCCGCGACAACGACACCCTGTCGGACCGGGAGCTGGACGCCGCAATCGCGGCCGCACTGCCGGCCGGGACGTCGAGTCGCGACGTTCTGCAATGCCAGCGCAACTTGGCCAACGTCGGCTACGTCTGGAAGAAGCCCGGCGCCGGCAACGCGTGGCAGCCAGGAATCCCCACCCTGATGAGCTACGTCGAAACACACGCCTCATGACGGGCCGACGACGTCGTGCGGCCCCTGCCGGCACCCTCCCTCCCGTCTATGGAATGATCCCCCGACCAGTGATTTCAACAAGTGCGATGCCGCCCTGAGTGTGAGGCGAACGATGTGGATCTCGACCGCGACTGAAGAGCATTGCGAGTCGCGGTCGAGGCCGGAGCATGCGGCGCATGGTGGGCTCTCCCCGGCCGCCGGGCCGCGGGCGTGAGGGCCGGCCCGGCGGCACGGACAAGAGGCACCCGCACGGGCGCGCATCCCCTCGCGGACCGGCTCGGTCGCGAGCTCGAGGGCGAGGTGTACTTCGACGCCTTCACGCGCGGGCGCTACAGCACCGACGCCTCGCACTACCAGATCGAGCCCCTCGGCGTGGTCGTGCCCCGCAACGCCGCCGATGCCGGCCGGGCGATCGAGATCGCGGGGGAGCTCGGCGTCCCCGTCCTCCCCCGCGGGGCCGGCACCTCCCAGTGCGGCCAGGCGGTCGGCGCGGGCCTCGTCATCGACACGACCCGTCATCTCGACCGCATCCTCGCCTTCTCGCCGGAGGATGCACGCATCACAGTCGAGCCGGGGGTCGTGCTCGACCGCCTGAACGCGTTCCTGCGCCCTCATCGCCTCCACTTCCCGGTGGACGTCTCGACGGGCAGCCGGGCGACGATCGGGGGCATGGCGGGCAACAACAGTTGCGGCGCGCGCTCGATCCGCTACGGCACCATGCGCGCGAACGTGCTCTCCATCGACGCCATCCTGGCGAGTGGCACGAGCGCCCGGTTCGGCCCGGTGACGCCCGAACTGCTCGCCGGAGACACCACGCGCGGCGCGCTGGCCCGGGACCTGCTCGCGCTCGGACGCGAGCACGCGGCGGAGATCGCGAAACGCTTCCCGAAGCTGCGGCGCCGCGTCGGCGGCTACAACATCGACGCCCTCGCGACCGACGAAGCGGTCAACCTGAGCCACCTTCTCGTGGGCTCGGAAGGCACGCTCGCCTGCTCCACCGCGATCGAGCTCGCGCTCTCGCCGCTCCCGGCCCACCGGGTGCTCGGCGTATGCCACTTCCCGAGCTTTCGGGCCGCGATGGCGGCGACCCCGCGTATCGTCGCCCTCGACCCCAGCGCGGTGGAGCTGGTCGACCGCACCATGATCGCGCTCTCGCGCGACATCGCGCTGTTCCGGTCGAGCGTCGATCGCTTCGTCCGGGGCGAGCCCGACGCCCTCCTCCTGGTGGAGTTCGCGGGGGAGGACGCGGAGACTCAACGGAAGGGGCTGAGCCGCCTCGTCGAGCTGATGGGCGATCTCGGCCATGCCGGCGCAGTGGTCGAGGCCGTCGACCCCGCGTTTCAGCGAGACATCTGGGAAGTACGCAAGGCCGGGCTCAACATCATGATGTCGATGAAGGGCGACGGAAAGCCGGTCTCCTTCGTCGAGGACTGCGCGGTGCCCCTCGAGGACCTGGCCGACTACACCGAGCGCCTCACCCGCGTCTTCCGTCGCCACGGCACCGAGGGCACCTGGTACGCGCACGCGTCCGAAGGCTGCCTCCACGTGCGCCCGATCCTCAACCTCAAGCTCGAGAGCGAGACCCGCAAGATGCGGGCGATCGCCGAGGAAGCCTTCGCGATGGTGCGCGAGTACAAGGGCTCCCATTCCGGAGAGCACGGCGACGGGCTCGTGCGCTCCGAGTTTCACGAGGCGATGTTCGGTCGCACCATGGTGCGGGCCTTCGAGCGGGTCAAGGACCTCTTCGACCCCGAGGGCCGCTTCAACCCGGGCAAGATCGTGCGCGCGCCGCGCATGGACGAGCGCACCCTCTTCCGCTTCCCGCCCGGCTATGCGTCCCTGCCGCTCGAGACCGCGCTGGACTGGTCGCCCTGGGGCGGCTTCGCCGGCGCGGCGGAGATGTGCAACAACAACGGCGCCTGCCGCGCGCTCGGCGCCTGGAGCACTTGCCCCCCCGTGCCGGGCCCCCCCCCGGAGCCCGGCCGCACACCCCGCCCGGGCCACCCCCTGCGC
>CAYFYD010000315.1:0-5301 GCA_964347195.1 uncultured Ectothiorhodospiraceae bacterium | reverse complement strand
TGTTTTGTCGGGAATGACGATGTATCGCCGGGATTGACGATGTATTGCCGGGAATGACGATGTAGTGTCGGGAATGACGATGTAATGCTATGTCGAAGTGGCTCGAGGGAGTACGCCCGCTCACCGTCTTGCGGCCGGCGTCCGCAGCAGGAGCGCGGTGTGACATGCGGGCGAGGGTCCGGAACGCGGGCGAGGGTTCCCCGGCGAGGCGGGGTCGCGGCGCGGGCGTCCTCACTTCATCGCCTCCCTCAGGATGGCGATCGCCGCATCGACATCGGCACGGGAGACGTCGAGGTGGGTCACCACCCGCAGGATCTCGCCGACCACACTGATCCGCAGGCCCGCCTCCTCGAGCCGGGCTGCGAACGCGATCACGGATGCCGCGGGGTCGGCGAGACGGAAGAGCACGATGTTGGTCTCCACCGCCGTGGGGTCGATCTCGATGCCCGGAAGGTCGGCGATGCCGTTCGCGAAGCGGCGGGCGTTCTCGTGATCTTCGGCGAGGCGCTCGACGTGGTGTTCGAGCGCGTGGACCCCGGCCGCGGCGACGATGCCGGCCTGGCGCATCGCACCGCCCATGCGCTGCTTGAAGCGCCAGGCCTCCTCGACGAAGGCGGCGCTTCCGGCGAGCACCGCGCCCACCGGGCACCCCAGCCCCTTGCTGAGGTCGATCCAGACGCTGTCGAAAGGGGCGGCGAAGCGGTGCGCCGCGACGCCGCTCGCCACCACCGCGTTCATCAGGCGAGCGCCGTCCATGTGCATGCGCAGGCCCTGCTCGGCCGCGAGCGCGGCGAGGGCGTCGATCGCCTCGAGCGGCCAGACCGTACCTCCGCCGAGGTTCACGCTCTGCTCCACCGCGATCAGCGCGCTGCGCGGCATGTAGCGGTTCCGGGGCCGGACCGCCGCGCGCGCCTGCGCCGCGCTGAAGACGCCCGCCCGCCCGTTCACCGCAAACACCGAGGCGCCGCTCAGCGCGGCGGGGCCTCCCGCCTCGAGCACGATGATGTGCGCGGTGCGGTCGGCGATCACCTCGTCGCCGGGACGGCAGTGGACCTGGATCGCGATCTCGTTGCACATCGTCCCCGAGGGCAGGAAGAGCGCGGACTCCTTGCCGAGCAGCACCGCCACCTTCTCGCAGAGCGCGTTGACGCTCGGATCCTCGTGGCGCTGCTCGTCGCCCACCGGCGCTTCCGCCATCGCCCGGCGCATCGCCGCACTCGGCCGGGTCTGGGTATCGCTGTAGAGATTGATCACCGCCTCGTCTCCGGAGCAACGCGCCGCAACACCGGCGCGGGGTGCTCCCGCCCACCGGCGACGGAGTATCGTCCGCCCGTGGCGGCGCAACAAGCGCCTCGCCGCCACTTTCCGGGGGCACTTCCCTCCGTCCCCGCCCCTCCCGTCGCTACGGACGGAAGAACCGGTCGGCCGACCATGGTGCGAAACGAGCGGGCGCTCCTCGTGGGAGGCTCCCGCTGTCCCGGAGCTCTTCAGAGCTCGAGTTTCGGGATCGTTGACCAGCATGGATTCCCGCTTTCACGGGAATGACGGGGGAGGTCGCACGGGAATGACCAGAAATTCTCATTCCCGCGAGCTCGCCCCCGGCCCCGATCGGGGAGCGGGAATGATGAAGAATGGCGTCCTGCGCATTGTCCGTCGTTCCCGCGGAAGCGGGAATCCATCGCCTGATTCCAGTATTGCGAATCCCGAAGCTCGACTTCCGAAGAGCCCCGCCGTCCGCCGCACCGCCAGGCGACGATCGGGATCGGATAGCATCGGCGGGACGCCGCCGTCCCGCCTCGACCGCATGCCCTTCCCACCCGGCCCGCTCCCCGAGCCCGCCCCTACCGAACCCGGCCTCCCGGGCTGAACGAGCAGAGCCGGACGATGCCCGGAGCTCCGGACCTTCCGCTCGGTGACGGGACGAGTCCGCCTCTCGTCCACCGCGGCACCGTGCGCTCCGAGTGGATCGACTACAACGGTCACCTGAACCTCGCCTACTACATGGTCGCCTTCGACCACGGGACGGACGCGTTCTGGGACGCCTTCGGGCTCGACGACCCCTACCGCGCCCGCACGGGCACCTCCACCTACGCGCTCGAGAGCCACGTCACCTACTACCGGGAGATGCGCGAAGACGACCCCTTCCGCATCACCTCCCTGCTGCTCGACTTCGACGCCAAGCGTATCCACCAGCTCCACCGGATGTACCACGACACCGAGCACTACCTCGCGGCGACCAACGAGCTGCTCTTCATCAACGTCGATGTGGAGCGATCGC
Source organism: uncultured Ectothiorhodospiraceae bacterium (assembly GCA_964347195.1). Taxonomy (GTDB): domain Bacteria; phylum Pseudomonadota; class Gammaproteobacteria; order HK1; family HK1; genus JAJEAD01. The sequence continues at coordinate 3,023 of CAYFYD010000315.1, read as the reverse complement.
GATCGACCTCCTTCGCGCCGGACATGCTCGAGACGCTCGGTGAGATCAGGGAGACCCACCGGCGCCTGGAAGTGCCCTCCGAGGCCGGCCGCATGGGCATCCGGCGCCGGAAAGGGTGCGAGGGCGCGGGCAGGTAGACGGCGTTGCCGGTTCACGGCACCAGCGGGGTTTCCCGCCAGGCTCCCCCCTGTCTCGTGAAGGCGCGGCGCTCGTGCACCGGAGCCGCGTTGAGGTCGAGACGCTCCGCGCTCTCCACGACCAGGTCGAGACCGCGGACCCCGACCGGCACCGGCACGGTCTCGGGATCGGGGTACCGGGCCTGCATGCGACGGTGCCCGGCGACGAGCTCCTCCCGGCTCCCGAGCACGGCGCTCTGGCGCCGTTCGTGCTCGTAGTACCAGTCGAGCAGCCTGGTGCGGTAGGGCTTGCGCACCCAGCTCCGGCGCACCGCGTCGACGTCGTGGGCGGCCACCCCCCCGCGCAAGCGGTACTGGAGCCCCAGGGTCGAGTAGTAGCACAGCAGCTCGAAGCGACCCGAAGCGTGCAGCTCGGCCCACTTCGGGCTGCTGCGGTTGATGAAGACCTGGACCGCCCGGTCGTCGATCCCCCGCACCACCAGGGTGCGCAGGGCCGGGGCTCCCTGCTCGTCGACGGAGGCGAGCACGCAGAGGTCGGCCATCGGATCGCCCTCGGCCGAGGCCCGCTCGCGGTCCGCTGCGAGCTGCGCCATCGGGTCGCCGGCGGAGGGCTCGGAGCCGGCCAATCAGCCGCCGACCGCGATGTCGAGCCAGCGCTGCGCGGTGGCGGTGGCGCGGTCTCCGGGGCGCAGCAGCACGGTGGTGGTGTCCGACTCCACGATCGCCGGCCCCTCCATGACCTGCCCCGCGGCGAGGTCGGCGAAGGCGTGGACGGGCGCCGGACACCAGTCGTCGAGGTAGATCCGGCGCTCCCCTCGGGGTGCGGCGGGCGGGCCTCCGGTGGCGGAGGGCTCCGCCGGGGGGGCCGGCATCAGCCCCACCGTCGCCACCCGGGCGTTGACGAGCACCGGCTCCTGCTCTTCCAGGCAATAGGTATAGAGCTGCTCGTGCCGGCGCTCGAAGGCGCGCTTCAGACGGGAGAGGAGGTCCGGCGCGTCGAGGTCGCTCTCCTCGATGGGCACGTCGATCTCGAAGATCTGCTCCCCGTAACGCATCTCGGCCGACAGGCGCGAGACGATCTCGCCGTCGAACCACCCGGCCATCCGCTTCCGGCCCGAGCGCTCGAGGTCCCGGAACAGGCGGCGCACGGTGGGGGCGTCGAGGCGGTCGGTCTCCCCGACGTGCGAGTGCACCGCCTCCGCCCGGAGCTCGGTCGCGAGCATGCCCCAGGCCGACAGCACCGACGCGATCCGCGGCAGCAGCACCCGCTCGAGGCCGAGCATGCGGGCGAGCGCGGTGGCGTGCAGCCCGGCCGCCCCGCCGAAGCCGAGCAGGCCGAAACGGCGCGGGTCCACGCCGCGGCGCACGGTGGCGAGCCGGATGCCTTCCGCCATCTGGGTGTTCACCACCCGGTGCACGCCCTCCGCGGCGCGGAGAGGGTCGATCCCGAGCGCCCTTCCCAGGCACGCCAGCACCGTCTCCGCCGCGCTGCGGTCGAGCCGCGTGCCGCCTCCGAGGAAGTTGTTCGGATCGAGGTAGCCGAGCACCACGCTCGCGTCGGTCACCGTCGCCGCCGCTCCCCCCTGGCCGTAACAGGCGGGTCCCGGCACCGCGCCGGCGCTCTGCGGTCCCACCCTGAGCAGGCCGCCCTCCTCGACCCGGGCGATGGAGCCCCCGCCGGCCCCGAGGGTAATGATGTCGAGGCTCGGCAGCGCGATCCGTTCGTTGGCGATCGGGCGTTCCGCGGAGAGGGCCGCCTCTCCGTGGGTGATGAGCGAGATGTCGGTCGAGGTGCCTCCCATGTCGAAGGGGATCAGGTTCGGCGCCTCCCGCATCGCCGATACCCGGCGCGCGCCCGCGACGCCGCCCGCCGGCCCCGAGAGCACGGTGCCGGCCGCGATGCGCACCGCCTCCTCCACCGGGGCGACGCCGCCGTGCGAGAGCATGACGAGCAGGGGACCGCGGTAGCCGGCCCCCCCGAGGCGCGCCTCGAGCCCCTCCAGGTAGCCGCGAATGAGCGGCCCGACGTAGGCGTTGACCACGGTGGTGGAGATCCGCTGGTACTCCTTGATCTGCGGCAGCACCTGCGAGGAGAGGCACACGTAGGCGCCGGGCAGCGCTTCTCGCAGTACCTCGCGGGTGCGGCGCTCGTGCGCGTCGTCACGCCAGGCATGCAGATAGCACACTGCGACCGATTCGACCCTCGCGTGGACCAGAGCGCGCACCGCGCGGTCGAGGGACGCCTCGTCGAGCGGGGTCTCGACGCTGCCGTCGGCCCGGATCCGCTCCCGCACCCCGAGGCGCAGGTAGCGCGGCACCAGCGGCTCCGGCCGCGGCAGACGCAGGTCGTAGCGCTCGGGCTTGAGGCCCTCGCGCATCTCGAGCACGTCCCGGTGGCCCTCGGTGGTCAACAGCCCCAGCCGGGCGCCCTTGCGTTCGAGCAGGGCGTTGGTGGCCACGGTCATGCCGTGCATGATGCGCTCGGTGCGGGCCAGCAGATCGCCGAGCCCGAGCCCCTGGCGCTCGGCGAGGCGCTCCAGCGCGTTCATGACCCCGATCGACTGGTCTTCCGGCGTGCTCGCCGCCTTGGCGAAAGTCACGGCACCGGCACGGTCCACCGAGATGACGTCCGTGAAGGTGCCGCCGACGTCGACGCCGATGCGGTAGGTGCCTCGTGGACCATTCATGCTCTGCTGCCTGTGCGTCTTTCTCCTGTTTCCCGCCGGTGCGGCGCCCCGATCACGTGATTCAAAGCGCAGCCGGGTTCGCTACCGCTCCCGCGCAGCCGGGCGCCGCCCGGTCGGAGGCACTCGGCCAAGCGGGGGACGGGCGAGCAGGGCTCTTCAAAAGTCGGCTTGACGGCTTCAGACTCCGAGCTTCGGGATT
>CAYFYD010000314.1:0-5306 GCA_964347195.1 uncultured Ectothiorhodospiraceae bacterium | reverse complement strand
TGAGGGCGCACCGGGGGGTCACCAACGCCGTCCGCGCCAGCATGAAATGGCCCTGGGGGAGGATCGCTCGGGGCCATCGCGCCGCGCGGCGAAGCGGGGCCGCCGTGCCCCCGCGGCCCGTGGTGCGGCCCGTCCCGGCGGCGGCTCGCCCTGCGGCGCCGGGAACGGCACCCCGGCCGGCGGGACGGGGACTCCCCGAAGGCCGGCGCGGCGGAGGCGGCTCAAGCCTCGATCGCGGTATTCATCCGGACCAGCTCGGCCAGGGTTCGCGCCTTCATCTTGTCCATTACATGGGCCCGGTGCACCTCCACGGTGCGCTGGCTCAACCCGAGGTCGATGGCGATGACCTTGTTCGCCTTCCCCTGGATGACCATGTCCATGACCTCTCGCTCGCGCCGCGTGAGGGTGGCGACCCGAGCCGCGATGTCCTGTCTCGTTTCGTCCGCCGCCCGCTGGCGGCGGTTCTGCTCCAGCGCGAGGTTGATCCGGTCGAGCAGCTCCTGATCCCGGAAGGGCTTCTGAATGAAGTCCACCGCGCCGCGCTTCATCGCCTCGACCGCCATCGGCACATCGCCGTGTCCCGTGATGAACACGATCGGCAGGGAGGAGCCGCGCTCGTTGAGGCGTTCCTGCAGCTCGAGGCCGCTCATGCCGGGCATGCGGATGTCGAGAACGAGGCAACCGCGCCGGGCCGTGTCGTAGACGTCGAGAAACTCGTGCGCCGACGGATAGGTCGCGACGTCGAGCCCCACCGAATCGATGAGGTCGCGCAGGGAGTCGCGCACCGCGTCGTCGTCGTCGACGACGAAAATGGTCGGAGCAGTGTCGGTCACTGGAGCCACCCCGTGGCCTTCGGCAGGCTGAAGTGGAACGTGACCCCCCGTTCGGGGTTCCGCGTGAACCAGAAACGTCCGCCGTGCGCGCTGATGATCGAGTGGCTGATCGACAGCCCCATCCCCATGCCGGCGACCTTGGTGGTGAAGAAGGGTTCGAAGAGGTGCTGCTCGTGCACCTTGGTGATGCCGGTGCCCCGGTCGCAGACCGAGACCTCGACGAAGTGGTCGTGCTCTTCGCTTCGCACCAGGAGGCGGCTCTCGTTCTTGGGCACCATCCCCATCGCGTCTATGGCGTTGCGCAGCAGGTTGAGGATCACCTGCTCGATCTGCACCGGATCCGCGAGCACCCGGCTCGGAGACTCGGTCAGCGAGACTTCGACCACCACGTCGTGAATGCGGGCATCGACCTCGGCGAGCCTCAGGCTGTCGCGTACCAGATCGTTGATGTCGAGAAATTCGCGTTGACTCTCGCGTTTCTTCACGAGGTTGCGCAGCCGGCGCACGACCTCCCCCGCCCGCTGGGCCTGCTCGTCGATCTTCGCGAGCGACGCGGAGAGCTTCTCTCCGTCGATGCGCCCGGCGCTGATGCGCCGGTACGCGGCATTGGTGTAGTTCGCGATGGCGGAGAGAGGCTGGTTGATCTCGTGGGCGATGCTCGCCGCCATCTCTCCCATGACGTTGAGCCGGTCGACGTGCGCGAGCCGCTCGCGGTGCTCCCGCGCCTCCTCTTCCGCCTTCATGCGCTCGGTCAGGTCCTCGACCTGGACCACTATCATCACCGGGCGGCCCTCGTCGTCGCGCACGACGCCGTTGTGCAGAACCACGTGAACGACCCGGCCGTCCTCGTGCACGTAGCGCTTCTGGTAGGTGTAGGTGTCGCCCTCGCCTCGCAATGCTTCTTCCATCAGGGTGACGGTGAGGGGCAGATCGTCCGGATGCGTGAAGTCCCGGAAGCTCATGCGGACGATCTCGGACTGGGTGTATCCCAACATCTTGCAGAAGGAAGGGTTGGCGCTGAGCACCATCCCGTCGAGACCGACGGTGGAGATGGGGATGGGCGCGTTCTCTATCGTCAGCCGGAGCTCCTTCTCGCGCTGCGTCAGGCGCCTCTCGATCTCCTTGCGCTCGCTGATGTCCCGGATGATCCCCACGAAGCGCGGGACCTGCGAACGCACCTCGCCCACCGCGAGCTCGATGGGGAAGGTGGTGCCGTCCCACCGGCGTGCGACGAGCTCCCGGCTGCTGCCGATGAGCCGGGGTTGCCGGGTGCGCAGGTAGGAGTCGAGGGACGGGTCCTGTTCGCTCCGGCAGGGGTCCGACATCAGGGTGTTTATGTTCTGTCCCATGATCTCTTCGGGAGAGAACCCGAAGAGGCGCTCGGCACTCGTGTTGAACCCCTCGATCCCTCCGTTGGCGTCCAGGATCACGATGCCGTCCACCGCCGCGTCGAGGAGGGCGGAGAGCTCGGCCTCGGTGAGGCGGGCCCGCTCGTCCGCGGCCGAGAGGCGCGATCCGACCGACTGCAGAACCATGAACTGCTTCTCGACCTCCGTGCGATCAAAGCATCTTCTCATGCGTTCCGGCGACATGCGAGGGCCAGGCTCTCCAGAGCCAGCTTCTCGTTGAGGTTGATCTGTCGCGCGAGCGCGCCCCGTGCCGCCAGGCAGCCGTCGAGCACCCGGAACCAGTCGTCCAGGTCCGCCTTGCGGGCGAGCTCGCGAAGCTCGGGGGGAGCCCCCGCGAGCTCGGGCGCGGCACGGGTCCGGATCGCTTCCTGCACGATGCCGGTCAACCACGACGAGATCTCGTCCACCCCCTGCTCGCCCCAGCGTTCGGCGGTCGCCACCGGGTCCACCGCGCCCTCGAGCAGCAATGTCAGATCGCCTTGCAATGCCTTCCTGAGCGCGCCGCGTCCGGCGAGATCGAGGGCGCGCAGGGGAGCGCCGTGAGCGAGGGCGAGCAGCGCCGGCGCCGGCGAAGCGCCGTCGATTCTGCCCTCCAGCCAGGAGAGCGCCACCGCCGCCGGGGGACAGGCGAAGGAGAGGGTCTGGCAGCGGCTCCGGACCGTGGCGGGCAGCAGGCTGCTGCGGTCCGACACCAGCAGGAACACGGCGTCGCCGGGAGGCTCCTCCAGGGTCTTGAGCAGGGTGTTGGCGGCCGACCGGGTCATGAGCTCCGCCGGCGTGACGACGACGACCTTGCCGGCGCCCCCGCTCGCGGTCAGCGCCACCCGGTCGATCAGCTCGCGGATCCGGTCTATTCCGATGAGCTTCCGGTCTTCCGGGGCCTCGATCCGGTGCAGGTCGGGGTGCGCTCCCGCGCAGACCAGGTGACAGGACCGGCACTTGCCGCATGCGTCCTCCGGAGACGGCGAGCGACACAGCAGGGCGCGGGCGAGGCGGAGCGCAAAGCGTCGCTTGCCCAGCCCGGGCTGTCCCCGCAGGAGCAGCGCGTGCGGCAGGCGGGCGCGGCCGCCGGGCGAGAAGAGCCGCGACCACTGCGCATCGTGCCAGGGAAGCCGATCCGTCATTCGAAGTGCTCGGCCACCGCGCGGCGAATGGACGCAGCGGTCGCCGCTCTGGTCCCGCTCGCGTCGATGATGCGGTAGCGCTCGGGCCTCGAGCGCGCACGGTCGAGATAGGCGGCGCGGACGCGCTCGAAGAAGTTGCCGCCCTCCTCTTCGAAGCGGTCCGCGGCACGGCCCCGGATGCGGGCCCGCCCCACGGACACCGGCAGGTCCAGCACCAGGGTCAGGTCCGGCCTCGAGTCCCCTTGCACCCACTGCTCCAGGGCCCTGATCCGCGGTGGCGCGATCCCGCGGCCCGCGCCCTGGTAGGCGAAGGTCGCGTCGGTGAAGCGATCGCTCACCACCCAGGTCCCGCGGCGCAGGGCGGGCCTGATGACCCTTTCGAGGTGGTCGGCCCGGGCCGCGAAGACCAGCAGCAGCTCCGCATCGTCTCCGAGCGAACGGTGGGCGGGGTCCACCAGCAACGCCCGGATCGCCTCCGCCTCGGGAGTGCCGCCCGGCTCGCGCGTGGCGATCGCGGCGATGCCCCGTCGCGCCAGATCCTCCACCAGGGCGGGGACCTGGGTCGACTTGCCCGCGCCCTCGATCCCCTCCAGCGTGATGAAGCGCCCGCTGTTGCCGCCCTCCGCCACGTCTTCAGGAACCGCTCCCTTCGTTCCGGGAGCGGCCGCTCCTCTGATACCGGGCCACCGCCTTCAGATGCTCGCGATAGGTCGCCGAGAATTGGTGGCTGCCGTCCCCCTTGGCGACGAAGAACAGTGATTCTCCCTCCTGCGGATGCAGGGCGGCGTGAATGGAGGCGCTTCCCGGCATCGCGATGGGGGTCGGGGGCAGGCCCCGGTGGAGGTAGGTGTTGTAGGGAGTGTCCCGGCGGAGATCGCGCTTTCGAAGGTTGCCGTCGAACTCCTCGCCCAGTCCGTAGATAACGGTGGGATCGGCCTCCAGGCGCATGTTCCTCTTCAGGCGGCGCACGAGGACGCCGGCGATCTCCGCCCGCTCCTCCGCCCGCCCGGTCTCCTTCTCGACGATCGAGGCGAGGACGAGCGCATCGGCCGGCGATTCGTAGGGCAGATCGGCGGCGCGCGCCTCCCAGGCGTCGTGCAGAAAGTCCTCCATGGCGCGGTAGGCCCGGCGCAGGAATGCGACGTCGCTGGTGCCGCGGGGGAAGTGGTAGGTGTCGGCGAGGAAACGGCCTTCCGGATGCACGCCGGCGTAGCCGAGCGCGCTCATGATCTCTGCGTGGCCGAGGTCCGACCCCAGAGTGTGGTCCAGCTCCGGCCGGGACCTGAGCGCGAGCAGGACCTCGTCGAAGGTCCATCCGTCCACCAGGGTGAGGGAGTGCTGCACGACCTTTCCGGAGTGGAAGAGCGTGAGCAGCTCACGAAGATTCATCGCGGGATCGATGGCGTACTCCCCGGCCTGCACGCCGCCGGCGAGCCCGGACCAACGCGCGTAGATCTCGAGGGCGAGCGCATTGGCGACTATCCCTTCGCGCTCGAGCTCCACCACGATGTTCGTGAAGCTCGTACCCCGGGGAATGATGTGGTGACGAACCTCGTCTCCGAAGGCCAGGGGGCGGTCCAGGGTCCGGTCCACATGGATCATGAACCAGGCCAGCATCGCAACGAGAAGGACCGCCGACCAGGCACCGACCTTGAGCAGAAGTGCACGCACGGGAGAGCCGATGCGAGCGTTCCGGATGGCGCTACCGGTGGAGAGAGGGGTGCGCCTCCACGAAGGCCCGAGCGAACATCCGGGGCCGGCTCAGTGGAGGCGCTTGAAGACGAGAGTGCCGTTGGTGCCGCCGAATCCGAAGGAGTTCGACATCGACACGTTCACCTTCATGTCGCGTGCGGTGTGGGGTACGTAATCGAGGTCGCACTCGTCGTCGGCGTGGTCGCGGTTGCTCGTGGGGGGCACGACACCGTCGCGAATCGCCAGGA
>CAYFYD010000313.1:0-5325 GCA_964347195.1 uncultured Ectothiorhodospiraceae bacterium | reverse complement strand
CCCTCCTCCGACGACGGCGAGCCCATCTCGAAGCTCCCCGAAGGCACCACCACCAGCTCGGGACACTGCGCGCAGTCACGGAAACGCTCGCCCACCGCCGGCGTCTTCATGGCCGCGATGCGACGTTTCGACTCCGCTACGTGACGCCCCCGCGGATTCTCCCGCACGTAACGCTCATACGCCGCCGCCGTCCCCGCCGACTCCGCCCGTCCATACGCCGCATCGTCCGCTCGGCGCTCCGCCTCCTCGGCAAGCCTCTCTCGCTCCTTGCGCTTCGCCTCCGCCTGTACCTCCTCGCCCAACGCCACCAGCGCCTCGGACTGCTCGTGCGTCAGATAACCCGTCTCCGCCAGTCCCTTCTCCTTCTGATAGGCGCGGACCGCTGCCCGCGTGCGCCGGCCGAACACCCCGTCCGCCAGCCCAACCTCGAGCCCCAGCGCCGCCAGACCCCGCTGCACCCGCACCCGCCCCGCGTGCGTTAGCCCCAGCGCCTTCTCCATCTCCTGCGCTTGTGCCGCCCGGCGGGCCTCCTCCGCCTGCTCGCGCTCCTCGCGCTCCGCCTCCACCCGCTGCCTCTCCCGCTCCGCCTCGCGCAACTCCGCCTGTTCCCTCTCCGCCTGCGCCTCGCGTGCCGCCTCGAACACCGCCACCACCTTCGCGTGCCCTTGCACCTGCGCCTCCTCCCGCGCCGTGTTGCCCTTCGCATCCTTGACCGAGACGTCCGCCCCCGCCTCCAACAGCCCCTCGACCACTTCCACATAGCCGCGCCGCGCCGCCATGTGCAGCGCCGTGGCCCCATCCACCGCGCGCATCTCGAGGTCTGCCTCCGCCCTGAGCAGCACCGGCACCATCAGCACGTAGCCCTCGTGTGCGGCGTACATCAACGCCGTCCAGCTCCGCGCGTCGCGCGCGTTCACCTCCGCCCCGGCCGCGAGCGACGCCCTCAGACCCTTCAGGTCGCCCGCCTGCACCCACCGGTGCAGCGCCTGCGCCGCGTCGGGCGCCGGCGACCCGACCTCGTCGCTCCCGCCCGGAACCTCGACCTCGTCACCATCGTCGCCGGCGTCGTCCTCATCGTCCAACGCCGGACGCGACGGAAACTCCCCGCCGGCCCCCGCGCTTGCCAGCACGATGTTCGCTGCTCCGATCAGGCTCGCCTGCTGAATCCGGCGATGCTGGCGCCGGGCCGCGCGCGTCATGTGACGGTCCAGATAACGCTTCGCCTCCAGTGCCGTCACTCGCCCGTCCTCGTCGATGTCGCCGCCACCGTACAGCGCGTCCAGAAGATGATGCGTGAACAGTCCGTGCCCCGCCTCCTCGTCCCACGACGCGACCTGCTTCCCGCTCGCTGCACTCAGCGACGTCACCTTCTCCCCCACCCCTTCCGGCAAGGACGGCGTCACGTACACCGGGCTCGCGTTGCGGATCAGGCCCCCCGCGTGGCTGCCCCCCGAGAAGCACGCGTCCAGATACACCCGCACCGAACGCGCCTCCACGAGCCCGCCCAGGTTCTCGTGGAGCAGGTCAATCGGATAGCCGTCGTCCTCCGCCGCCTTCGGGTCGGCGTCCACCGGCAGCAGATAGCCCCGCGCGTCGTTCACCCCCGGCACCCCGTGTCCCGAGTAGAACACCACCACCTCCGAGCCGCGGTCCGGGTCCAGATAGCTCCACAGGAGACTGCGCGGGTCGCTGCGCGTGCCCAGCGCGTCGTACAGCTCCCGGCGGGTGGCGTCGCGCAGGTCGATGATGTCCTCCGGGTCGTAGCCCAGCACCCCCACTACATAGCGACGGAACGCATCGGCGTCGCGGTGCGCGAAGGTCACGTCCGGCACGTCCCGATGCTCGTACTCCCCGTTGCCGATGATCACCGCCACCCCGTGCGGATTCGCCAACTCCGCCCGCGCCACCGCCAGCGGAACGAGCGCGGAGAGTATCGCTGCGAGCAAGGCACCCGTAACCACGAGGCGCCGGGACGGGACGGAGCACGGGAGCCCGGCGAGGACGAAGCGACGCGACAGCATCGGCAGCATCCGAACCCCCCTTCGCCTCCACTCCTGCCGGACTCTAACCCGAACGCGCCTCGCGATAAACGGAAAGTGAGGTCTCCCGCCGAACCTGCCTACCGTGCCGGCAGCACGGGAGCGTGTTCTTCGAGGAATTCCTCGAAGGCGGCCACCAGATCGTCGTGGTCTTTGCTCGTGAGCGGCAGGGAGAGGCTCATGAAGCCGCGCCGCGAGAGGTAGAAGCCTGCGAGGTTCATCTCGAGCTGAAAGAGCTTCCGCGCTGCGGGCGGGGTGGCCTCGGTGTCGGCGGGCTTGCGGATCTCCCCGGACTGGAAGTGCAAGCAGATCATGGAACCCAGCCCCATCGCGCGCAGTGCGACCCCGCGCCGGTCGGCCGCTTCCTGCAGGCGCACGCGCAGGCGGTCTCCGGACGCGTTCAGGCGGAGGGTGGCCTCAGGCGTGAGCACCTTCTCGAGGCCGGCGAGCCCCGCCACCATCGTCAGCACGTTGTTGTTGAAGGTGCCGGAGTGGGTGAAAGAGCGAGGGTCGCGCGGGTCGAGCCGGGCCATGAGGTCCCGGCGCCCTCCGAAGGCCCCGAAGCTCATGCCGCCGCCGAGGTACTTCCCGAAAGCGACCAGATCGGGCGTGACTCCGGTACGCTCCTGCATGCCGCCGGGAGCGAGCCGCGAGGTCATCACTTCGTCGAAGACGAGCAGCGCGCCCCGTCTCCCGGTCTCCTCCCGGAGCGCGGCCAGGAACTCGGGCTCGGCCGGGATGCAGCCCCCGCCGCCGACCATCGGCTCGAGGATCGCCGCCGCGAGGTCCCGCCCGTGCTCGGCGAAAGCGCGGCGAACGGCTTGCGCGTCGTTGTAGTCGGCGAGGACCACTTCCTCGGACGCGTTCATCGGCGAGGTCCCGCGACCGGGGAACGCGAGCAGCCCGCCGTGATAGCCGCCGTGGAACCCGAGGACGAGCCGCCGTCCGGTGCTGGCCCGGGCGAGCGACACGCACATCATGTTGGCTTCGGTGCCCGAGTTGCAGAAGCGGATCTGGTCCACCGCGGGGAAACGCGCGCACATCAGCTCCGCGAGCCGGGCCTCGTAGGAGTTCGGGCCTCCGAGCACGAGTCCGTCGTCGAGCGCCGCGCGGAGCGCGGAGATGATGGCTTGCTCGGAGTGACCGTAGAGCCCGGCGGTGTACTCGCCGATGAAGTCCCGGTAGGTGTGGCCGTCGAGGTCGGTCACGAGCGCCCCTTCGCCCCTGACCAGGGTGACCGGGAAGGGGTCGTAGTGGAGCACGGTGCGGGTGTTGGCGCCCGGCATCGAGGCGAGTGCACGTTCGTGGCGCGCCCTGCTCTTCGGATGTGCGGCGACGTAGCGGGCCTCCACGTCCGAGACCGCGTCCTCCAGCGTACGGTTGCGTGCCGGCGATTCGTTCATGTTCACGTTCCCCGTCGTCCCCGCGCCCGGCTCCGCGGCTCGAATCTCGGCACGTGGAGAGGCTCGAGCGGCGGTTTCCCCGCGATGATGTCGGCTGCCTTCTCACCGATCATGATCGTCGCCGAATTGGTGTTGGCGGTCACCACTTTCGGCATGATCGAGGCATCGGCGACGCGAAGGCCCTCCAGCGCGTGCACTCTCAGCGCGCCGTCGACCACCGCGTCGTCGCCGGTCCCCATGGTGCAGGTGCTGGTGGGGTGATACTCCGTGTCGCCGGTCGCGCGCGCCCAGGCGAGCACCTCCGCGTCGCTCCGCACGTCCGCTCCGGGACTGATCTCGCCGTCGTCGTAGGGCTCGAACGCGTTCTGGGCGAGGATCTCCCGGGTGAGGCGCAGGCCGTCGATCACCTCGCGCCGGTCCGACTCGGTCTGCAGGTAGTTGAACACGATCGAGGGGGGACGGCGCGGGTCCGCGGACGCGAGCCGCACCCGGCCCCGGCTCGTGGGGCGCATGAGGTCGAGGTGGGCCTGGTAGCCGTGACCCGGGTAGGACTTGCTGCCGTCGTAGTGGGCGGCGGCGGCCATGAAGCCGGACTGGAGATTGGGGTAGGGCACCTGGTCGTTGGTGCGGATGTATCCCGCCACCTCGAAGAGGTTGCTGGAAGCCACCCCGCGCTTCGTCAACAGCCAGCGCAGGCCCGCCGCCAGGCGACCGATGCCCTTGGTGGACGGATAGACGCTGACCGGCTGCTTGCACTTGACCTGCACCCGCAGGTCGAGGTGGTCCTGGAGGTTCCGGCCCACTCCCGGCAGGTGCTGCACCACCGGGATGTCGTGCTCGCGGAGCTGCGCGGCGTCGCCGACGCCGGACAGGAGCAGGATCTGCGGCGAGTTGATGGCACCGCCGCACACGATGACCTCCCGTTCCGCGTGGACCCGGCGGGTCTCGCCGCCGCGCGAGTACTCGACTCCGACCGCGCGCCGGCCGTCGAAGAGGACGCGATGGGTGAGCGCTCGCACCTCGACGTCGAGGTTGTCGCGTCGCATCGCGGGCCGGAGGTAGGCGCTCGCGGTGCTCCATCGCTCGCCCCGGTGGATGGTCCGGTCCGTGAGCCCGAAGCCCTCGTGCTGGTAGCCGTTGTTGTCCCGGGTGTACGGATAGCCGGCCTCCAGCGCGGCTTCGAGAAAGGCCCGATCGAGCGCCCGATCCGGCCGGGCGGCGGTGACGTGCAGGGGGCCGTCGCTGCCCCGGTACTCGTCGCCGCCCCGGTCGTAGCTCTCGTACTTCTTGAAGTAGGGCAGGCAGTGCGCGTAGGACCACTCCGGCAGGTCGTTGCCCGCCCAGCCGTCGAAGTCGAGGGGATGGCCCCGAATGAACATCATCCCGTTGATGGCCGAGGATCCGCCGAGCGCCCTCCCGCGGGGGCAGTAGACCCGGCGCCCGTCCATGTAGGGCTCCGGATCGGTGTAGTAGTACCAGTTGTAGCGGTCGTCGTGCAGCGCGTAGTCGAGCGCGGCGGGAATCCGCGACATGAGCGGCCTCCGCCCGCTGCCCGCCTCGAGCACGAGCACGCGGATTCCCGCCGTCTCCGTCAACCGTGAGGCGATCACGCAGCCGGCGGAGCCGGCGCCGATGACGACATAGTCGTAGGTCTTCTTCATGGCGGTACGCCCCTGGTCTTCCGGTTCCGGCGGCACACCCTCCGGCACGGGGGGCGCTGGTTGCCCCGCCGCCTGCCCTGCCCTTAGGATTCCCTCCGCGCACGGGGGTGGCGCGGCGATCTTGTGCCTGCCCCGGCATTGAAAGCAATCCGTCGCGGGCGCCGGGACAGGGCTGATGGGTTCTCTTGACCGTGTCCAATGAACTCGAGGGGTCATGTCGAT
>CAYFYD010000312.1:0-5325 GCA_964347195.1 uncultured Ectothiorhodospiraceae bacterium | reverse complement strand
CCCGCCTCGTGCACATGCTGAGCGTGCCGATCCGCTATCTCTGGCGCCCGGGGTACCAGGTAGTGCGGTCCCGTCCCGCCCCCCACCGGTCGACGCCCCGCGGCGGCTCGACTCCCGCCGCCTGACCTCCCCGGAGCATCCACACCCGGGCCGGCTCGCGGAGGTGACCTTCATGCCGGTACCCTGGGGGGAGGTGGGGACCTCTGTCCCCGGTGACCGAGACCAGCCGGCATCGCACCCCGGCGGAACCTGTCCGAACCGCTTGCGCCCAAGCCCCGAGAATCCGGTTCCGACCAACAGGATTCGATCTGTCCAATCCAGTATTCTGCCCTCTCTTCGGATTTCGCTTCACGAAAGAGGTCGACATGGCTCACGATCTGGTCGGCAGCTCGGACGATGCGGTCGAGAACATCAAACGCTACCAGACCGAGGTTCAAGAGGAACCCCGACTCGCCGGGTTGATGAAACAGGTGCACGCTTGGTATGCCGTCAAATCGGACGACGGAACGTGGCTATTTGCGCCATCGAAATTTACCGGGTACGCGGAGAACACCGCCAAGGCCTACCTGTCGGCAGCCGATAGCAGGAACGGCAGCCAGACCGAGGCTGTCCTCCGGAGATGGTTCGAGGCTGTGCCGCCTACCACGCGCCGGGCTGCCGAGCTCGGCGGCGCATTGCGGAGGTTCCTCGAAACGCACGGGCATTCCGGCCCGCGCAAGGGTGCACGGATCTGCGTTCTGAAGGAGTTCCCGGCCGGTGGCGTGGGTGCCGTCAACCCGGATGTTCGGGATCGTATCCACCTCGACCCCGCGATCTGCGGCGGACGTCCGCATATCCGGGGCACTCGGGTCCGGGTGTCCGACCTTCTGGACTTGTTGGCCCATGGGGTGTCGCCGTCGGAGGTCCTTGCCGACTATCCCTATCTCAACGAAGCAGATCTGAAAGCGGCACTGGCCTTTGGCGCCGCAGCAAGCGCCCACCGTGTCATCCTTGTCGCCTGATCGTGCGTTTCCTGATCGACGCACAATTGCCGCCGGGGTTGGCGCGATGGCTGTCCGCGAAAGGCTATCCCTCCCGCCATGTCAACGATCTTGGTCTCGGTGCAGCTCCGGACGACGAGATTGAAGCCAAGGCGCGAGAGATGCAGGCGGTCATCTGGTCGAAGGATGCCGACTTTGCCGATCGGGCGCGAGGGGTTCCCGGTCTGCAAGTAGCCTGGTTGCGGTTCGGCAACACCACCAATGCCTCGCTTCGAGCCAGGTTGGGGCCGCATCTGCCAACCATTGAAGACGCTCTGATGAATGGGGAGTTCCTGATTGAAGTCCGGTGACGGGCAGGAACGCTTGTGTACCCGGCGGCTCCCTCACGGATCGCGCACCAGGCAGGCCGAGATGTGTACGCCGCAAGGCCGACCCCGAGGGAGGCGTGTGCGTTGCGGGGTTCCCGGAGCCGCGGGGCGCGGATCCGGGCGGCGCCATCGGAAGGGGGTTTCCACCGACCCGAGCCCCGCGCCGCGGGATGCACCGGACCGGCAACGTCCTGAACTACTTCCGAGGCAGTCGATACCGGCGAGCAAAGTGTCGGCGAAGGCCGGGATCGCACTCGGCAAGTATTGAAACCGAGTCGTGCTGCACAGCCTCGACGGCTATGCCCCGACGTCCAGCCCGGGCGGATCCGCCTCGTGTCGGGCTTCTGTTCGATCTGTCCCTCCGAGATCCAGGCGGGCGGCGAGGGCGTCGGCGACCGCGAGGCCCGATGCGCTCGGGACCAGGCGTTCTCCCACCCGCTTCAGGTGCCCCGCCTCGAGGCAGTCTGCGATGAAACGTCGATTGCGGGCGGCGAGATCGATGCCGAAGCGGCGCCGGAAGTCCCGGAAGTCGATGCCGTCGGCGGTCCGCAGCCCGAACATCAGCGCCTCGAGCGCGAGGTCTTCCTTCGTGAGCTGCTCGCCCCCCGCCACCGGACGCCGGCCCTCGTCCAGCGCGGCCCGGTACGCCCGGAGACCGCGGTGATTCCACCAGCGCCGGCTCCCGTCGAAGGAGTGGGCGGAGGGGCCGAGACCGAGGTAGGGGAGGTGGCGCCAGTACTTCATGTTGTGCCGGGAGCGATGGCGCGGCGCGCGGGCGAAGTTGCTGACCTCGTAGGCGGGCAATCCCGCGCGGCCGAGCACGTCGTGGACGAGGGCGTAGCGTTCGGCCTGCTCGTCCTCCGCCATCTCCACGAGGCGGCCGCGCGCGCGGCGGCGGCCGAAAGCGGTGCCCTCGTGCACCGTCAACTGGTAGCAGGAGAGGTGATCGGGGGCGAGGGCGAGCGCGGCGTCGAGGCTGGCGCGGAGGGTGTCCGCGGACTGGCCGGGCAGCCCGAAGATGAGATCCGGCGACACGGTGTCGAAGCCCGCCGCGAGGCACTGCGCGAGCGCATCGCGCGCGCGGACCCCGTCGTGGCGCCGGCCGAGAAAGCGCAGCTCCTGATCGTCGAAGGACTGCACGCCGAGGCTCAGGGTGGAGATACCCAGGGCGCGCCACTCCTCCACCGTCTCCCGGGTGACGTCCTCGGGGTTGGCCTCGAGGAAGACGCGCGCGGTGGAGCGCACCGGCAGGTGCGCGCGCACCGCTTCGAGGAGGCGGGCGATCTGGCCGGCGCCGAGGAGCGAGGGGGTGCCGCCCCCGAAGTAGACGGTGTCGATGGGTGTCTGCCAGTCGCTCCACAGGGCCGTCTCGCGGATCAGGTCCCGAACGAAGGCACCGCGCTGCGGGGGCGTTCCGACGCGCACCGCAAAGTCGCAGTACGGACACACCGCCGAGCAGAAGGGGATGTGCAGGTAGAGCCCGGCCCCTTCGCCGGCGTGCGGCTTCACCAAATCGAGCCGGGCGGCGGAGCGTGGCCCCTCGCGCCTCGTCCGGTGGGCGTGGGCGCGGGCGCGAAGGCCGCGCGTTGCCGGCCGGGTTGCGGACTGCCCGCGAAGCTCGAAATCGAATGCGCTCCCGATCGGATCGCCTTGCCGGCTCGAGTCCCCGAACCTGGCCGCCTGCCCGTCAGCGCCCGCGCTCCGTGCGCAGCACCGCGACGAAGGCTTCCTGGGGGATCTCGACCGAGCCCACCAGCTTCATCCGCGCCTTGCCCTTCTTCTGCCGCTCGAGCAGCTTGCGCTTGCGGGTGACGTCGCCGCCGTAGCACTTCGCGGTGACGTCCTTGCGGAAGGGGTTGATGGTGGAGCGAGCGATGATCTCGGCGCCGATCGCCCCCTGGATCGGGATCTTGAACTGCTGGCGCGGGATCGAGCGCTCGAGCTGTCCGCAGTAGTGCAGAGCCCTCGCCCTCGCCTTGTCGCGGTGGGCGAGGAAGGCGAGCGCGTCCACCTTCTCGTGGTGCACGAGGATGTCCACCTTGACCACTTCCGCGGGACGGTAGTCGAGCGCCTCGTAGTCGAAGGAGCCGTAGCCGCGGGTCACGGTCTTGAGCTTGTCGTAGAAGTCGAAGAGCACCTCCGCGAGCGGCATCTCCGCGCTGACCTCGAGACGGCCCCGCGCGAGGTAGCCGGTGTGGAGCTTCGCGGCGCGGTGCTCGCGGCAGAGCTCCATCGCGGCGCCGAGATGTTTCTCGGGCAGCAGGATCGAAGCCCGGATCCAGGGCTCCTCGACCGCGTCGATCGCGCCCGGCTCCGGCCAGTAGGCGGGATTGTCGATCTCGAGTGCCTCGCCGTCGCGGAGGCGCACGCGGTACAGCACCGAGGGGGCGGACAGGATCAGGGACAGGTCGAACTCGCGGCGCAGCCGCTCCTGCACCACGTCGAGGTGGAGCAGGCCGAGGAATCCGCAGCGAAACCCGAAACCCAGCGCGGCCGAAGTGTCCTTCTGGTAGACGAGGGCGGCGTCGTTGAGGGCGAGCTTCTCCATCGCGGCGCTCAGGTCCTCGTACTCGCGGCTCGACATCGGGTAGATGGACGAGAACACCACCGGGCGCGCCGGCCGGTAGCCCGGCAGGGGCGCGTCCGCGGGCGCGCGGGCGTGGGTCAGGGTGTCGCCGATGCTCACGTCCCGGATCGTCTTGATGCCGGTGATCACGTAGCCCACCGCCCCCGCGTCGAGCCCGCGGGCCTCCTCGCGGCGCAACCGGTTCAGGCCCACCTCATGCACCTCGTACTCGCGCCCGGTGTGCATGAAGCGCACGCGCTCGCCGGTCCGCAGGCGCCCGTCCACGACCCGCACGTAGAGCACCACCCCGCGGTAGGGGTCGTAGCGGGCGTCGAACACGAGCGCCTCGAGCGGCGCCTCGCGGTCGCCGCCGGGTGGCGGCAGGTGCTCGACGATGCCCTCCAGCACCTCTCCGATGCCGATACCCTGCTTCGCCGAGACCGGGATCGCGGCGAAGGGGTCGAGGCCGAGGTCCTGGTCGATCTCCTCCCGTACCCGCTCCACATCGGCCGCGGGGAGGTCGATCTTGTTGATGACCGGCAGGAGCTCGAGGTCGTGCTCGAGTGCGAGGTAGAGGTTGGCGACCGTCTGGGCCTCCACTCCCTGCGTCGCGTCGACCACCATCAGCGCGCCTTCACAGGCCATCAGCGAGCGTCGGACTTCGTGGGAGAAGTCGACGTGGCCGGGCGTGTCGATGAGATTGAGCCGATAGAGGGTGCCGTCCCGCGCCCGGTAGTCGAGACTCACCGAGTTGCTCTTGATGGTGATCCCGCGCTCGCGCTCGATGTCCATGTCGTCGAGCACCTGATCGCGGAACTGTCGCTCCTCCACCGCGCCGCACGCCTGGATCAACCGATCCGCGAGCGTCGACTTGCCGTGGTCGATGTGCGCGATGATGCAGAAGTTGCGGATGTGGTCCACGTGGCGCGAGGGGGCCGGACGGGATCGCGGGAAAGGCTAACACAGCCCCGTTCCTCTGGACGCTCTCTACCCACCCCCGATCCTGGGGCTCTTCAAAAGTCGGCTTGACGGCTTCAGACCCTGAGTTTCGGGATTCGTTGGTCGGAATGGATTCCCGCGCCACCTCTCGTCATTCCCGGTCGAGTAGCCCCGGGCGATTGCTCGCCCGAGGCCCTCACCAGAACCGGACGAGGAGATTGCCACCATCCGGCTCCTCCGTTGACGTGTCTCGTGGCTATCCTCCCCATATGCGCACTACCAGTCGCGGGCGGGGAAGCGGGAAGCGGGCCAGCAGGTGCCGGTACCGCTCCCAAGTGAGACGCGTGCGTTGACTGCGACGGCGCAGCCATTTGAGCCACACCCGTTGCGTGGCGCGTACCACTCGGGCCAAGCTCTGGTAGTTCCCGTTCACTCCAAAGTACTGGAAGTGTCCGGTCAAGCGTCTCCTGAG
>CAYFYD010000311.1:0-5375 GCA_964347195.1 uncultured Ectothiorhodospiraceae bacterium | reverse complement strand
ACCGATGCTCTCGACCAAGGTGCCGCCGCACCCAGTGCAGAACATCACCGAGCACGCCGGCCTCACCCGCGTGCCGGACACCGTGCACGACAGTAGCGCGAGCGCATGCGGGCCCGCTGGCCGGGGGGCGCTCCCAGACTCCCCCGCGCCGTCGTCGTACCCCCTTCCGAGGCCCTCAGCGGGCCGAAAACGCTCCCCCGCTTGCCTGATCCGGGCCGGATGACAGACATTCCCGAACCCGCGTCCCCCTCCGTCATTCCCGCGGAAGCGGGAATCCATGTGCGCCCGCCGACCGCGGATGCGCACCCCCGAGACCCGCAGCGGGCCGAAAGCGAGCGCCCCCTTGCCCGAACCCCGCCGGATGTCGGACATTCCCCCGAAGTCCGTTCCGAGGAAGTCCGCGGTGATGCTCGAAGGCTCCTGCCACTGTGGCGCCATCCGCTTCCGGGTCCGCTCCGCGCACCCGTACCCCTTCAACCTCTGCTACTGCTCGATCTGCCGCAAGACCGGCGGTGGAGGCGGCTACGCGATCAACCTCGGCGCCGAATACGAGAGCCTGGAGTTCGAGGGGGATGAGCACCGGGCCGTCTACCACGCGGTGATGCGCGACGGGGGAGCCGAGCATGCGAGTCCGGCCGAGCGGAGCTTCTGCCGTCGCTGCGGCACGTCCCTGTGGCTGTGGGACCCTCGCTGGCCGGATCTCGTGCACCCGCTCGCCTCTGCCATCGACACCCCCCTGCCGGTCCCGCCCGAGCGCACGCATCTCATGCTCGGCGACAAGCCGGACTGGGTCAGGGTGGAGTCGCAGCCGGGGGATCGGCACTTCGACGCTTATCCGGACGAGTCGCTGGCCGAGTGGCACGAGCGCCTGGGGCTCAGCCGCCGCGACTGAGCGGCGGCGGGGACGTGTTTCTCTCCCGCGTCGAAAGACTGGAGGCCCGCGCCCGGCGCGCTTTCGCGCTGAAGAAGTACGATGCGACCCTCGGGCTCCTCGAGCAGCTTCTCGAGGAAGTGGGCGAGAACCCGCACACCCTCGCCATGCTGGCGCTCTGCTGTCACCGCACGAACCGGGTCGGGCGGGCCCTCGCCTTCGCCGAGCGGGCGATCGAGGTCGAACCCGAACACCTCACCGCACTGCGGGTGATGAGCTCGGCGCTCGCCGCGCAGGGGCGCGGTGAAGAGGCATGCGCGTTCGCGCAGCGCGGACTCGACGCGATCTCCCGCGAGCTTCCCTCGCCCGCGCCGGAGGGATGGAGAGGCTGGGTGGCGGGATGGCGCGGGCTGCGCCTGTCGAAGGAGGAGAGGGAATGGCAGGAATGGGCGCGAAGGCTCGTTCTCCGCGGCGCGGCGCCGCGGGCGGGGGAGGGAGCCCGGACCCTGCACTCTCCCGGCGGCGCAGCGTGAGCTCCGCGGGCGCCGGGAAGCCGGCCCACGCGCGCACCGGCCTGCGGCGGGTGGGGTGGGCGCTGCGCTACTCGCTGCGCGGCATCGAAGCCGCCCTGCGTCACGAACCCGCGTTCCGGCAGGAGTGCGTGCTCGCGCTCATCCTGATTCCCCTTGCCCTGTGGCTTCCCGTCTCGCCGGGGGAGAAGGCGTTGCTGGCGGCCAGTGTGCTGCTCGTGCTCGTCGTGGAGCTGCTGAACTCGGCGCTGGAGGCGGCCCTCGACCGGCACTCGCGCGCTTTCCACGTCCTCGCGGGCCGGGCCAAGGACTTCGGGAGCGCGGCGGTGTTCCTGAGCCTGGTCAACTGCGCGGTGGTGTGGGGCCTAGTGCTGTGGGGCCTCCACGCCGGGGACCGGCTGTGACACATTCCACGGCACCGCCCGCCCTTCGCCCCCGCCCTTGCCCCCGGCCTTGCCCCGGAAGCGGTCCGTGATGCGGGGCCACTTCGCGGTCGGGGCAGGGTCTTTGGTGTCGGACTGGGGACCGGTCATCCCGCTTTACGACCTCGGGCCGCTGCGATGGTGGTCGGTCGCGGTAGTGGACCTGCCAGAGCGCATTCCGGGCCGGCATGGATCGGTAAAGATGAATCACGGGAATCCGACCGGTCCCTCCAGCGGCAGTCTGAACAAGCTCGTTTCATATTTGAAATCAATCGGTTATAAAAAAACAAGATGATCCTGTGAAGGCCGCTCTACAACTCGAGCGAGGGCGAACCGGGGTCAGATCATCAGGGCACCACCGTTGATGTCCAGGGACGCCCCGGTAATGTAGGCCGCCCGGGCGGAAGCGAGAAAAGCCACCAGCTCCGCCACCTCGCGCGGCTCCCCCAGGCGCTTGACGGGGAAGCGCTCCGCGTAGGCATCGGCCTGCTCCTCGCTGATGGTGGAGCGCACCATCTCGGTGTCTATCAGACCCGGGCACACCGCGTTGACGGTGATCCCGTCACGGGCGACCTCGCGCGCGAGGTGGCGCGTGAAGCCGAGCACCCCCGCCTTGGACGCGGTGTAGTGGGCGCCTCCCACCGTGCTGGTGCTCCTCCCGGCAGTGGAGGAGACGTTGACGATGCGGCCCCAACCCTGGCGCTGCATCACGGGCAGGACCGCCCGGGAGCAGAGGTAGGTGCCCTTCAGGTTGACCCTGAGGATGAGGTCCCATTCGTCCTCTTCCATGTCCACGACCCGCGTGGGGCGGAGCACGCCGGCATTGTTCACGAGCACATGGATCGCCCCGAAGCACTCCAGCGCCCCGTCCACCAGGCGCCGCACATCGCCGCTCGCGCTCACGTCGCCCGCTATCGCGGCTGCCTCGTGCCCCTCCCGCTCGAGGTCGCGGACCGTGCGCTCCGCGGCTTCCCGGGAGAGGTCGTTCGCGAGGATCTTCGCTCCGCCGGACGCGAGCCGACGGGCGATCGCCCGTCCCATGCCGCCGCCGGCGCCGGTGACTATCGCCGTCTTCTCCGACAAGTCTCCTGGATCCGTCATGTCCGGATGTCCCATCTCGAAGCAGTCTCGTGGTCTTCTTCGCACGCGGGGAGCAGCTCTTCCGGGAGGGGCTCGAAGAAGCTCGGCGGGACGACCATCCCCCGATCGATCCCGACCGGGCGCAACGCGGCCCGCGCCCTGGGAATCGGTCGGATCCCGGCGATGGGAACGTTGCGAGGGCAGAGCACCATGGTCTCTCCTCTCTCGACGCGATCGACGTGGCGCGAGAAGCGTGTCTTCGCTTCGGCGATGTTGCCTTTCAACATGGTCATATCATGGGTCAAGTTCGCGCCGGAAGCGAATGCCGCGCTCACTCCCGGCGCACTCCCACATAGCGCAGCAGGGGAGCCGGGTCCCGGGCGAGGCTCTCCGGGGTCGCGTGCTCCCGGATGCGCCCCTGCTCGATGAAGGCGACGCGGTCGGCCACGCGCAGCGCGGCCTCCACCTTCTGCTCGACGAGCAGCATCGTCACTCCCTCCGCGCGCAGTCGGGCGAGCGTCTCCAGGATGCCCTCGACGAGGCTCGGCTGCAGGCCCTCGCTCGCTTCGTCGAGCAGCAGCACTCTCGCCCCGGTGGCGAGCGCGCGTGCCAGCGCCACCATCTGCTGCTGCCCGCCGCTCAATCGTCCGGCCCGAGTGCGCAGCCGCTCCTTCAGCGCGGGAAAGCGCTCCAGGGCGAAGGTCAGGCGCGCCGCCCGCTCGTGGCCGCCGCCGGCGAGGAGGCCCATGCGCAGGTTCTCTTCCACGCTCATCCCGGCGAAGAGGCGGCGCCCCTGGGGCACGTAGGCGATGCCGTGGGCCGGGATCCGGTGAGGGGCGATCCCCCGGATCTCGGTGCGGCGGCATCGTATGCTGCCGTGCGAGGTGTGCGTGAGTCCCATGATCGCGCGCAGGAGCGTGGTCTTGCCGGCGCCGTTGCGCCCGAGCAGCCCGAGGACGGTGCCGGACTCGACCCTGAGATCGATGCCGTGGAGCACTTCGACCCGGCCGTAGCCCGCCCTCAGGTCCTCGACTTCGAGCATCACCGGCGGCCCAGATAGGCGTCCTGGACCGCCGGGTTCGCCTCCACGCTGGCGGGGTCGCCGTCCGCGATCACCCGCCCCTGGTCGAGCACCGTGATGCGGGAGGACAGGCGCAGCACCACGTCCATGTCGTGCTCGATCAGGATCACCGTGGTGCGGGCCGAGATCTCGCGTACCCGCTGGCAGAGGGTGTCGATCTCGTGCTCCGCCAGTCCCTGCGCGGGCTCGTCCAGGATCAGGAGACGCGGCTCGAGCGCGAGCCCCATCGCCACCTCGAGCAGACGCTGGTGTCCGTAGGGAAGCTCTCCGGCGCGCCGAGCGCCCTGCGCGCTCGGATCGAGGATGCCGAGCGCCCCTTCCACCCGGGCATCGAGCGCCGCCGGATCGAGATGCAGCCAGGCGGCGGGGGAGCGCATGAGCGGACGCCGGGCCGCGAGCGCGACGTTCTCCCTCACCGAGAGGTTCCCGTAGATGCTCGTGACCTGAAAGGTGTACACGATGCCGGCCATGACCCGCCTCCAGGGCGGGAGCCGGGTGATGTCGCGGCCTTCGAAGCGTATGCGTCCCCCGCTCGGGCGGATGCGCCCGCATATCATCCCGACCAAGGTCGTCTTGCCGGCGCCGTTCGGTCCGATGATGGCGTGGATCTGCCCCGCCTTCACGCCGATGGACACGTCGTCCACCGCGGCGAGGCCCCCGAAGCGCCGGGCGAGCGCCTCGGTCTCCAGCAGGACCGCGCTCACGGCAGCCACGGTGCGAGCTTCGCGCGCACCGTGCCCATGATGCCGAGCGGGAAGAAGAGGACCAGCACGAGCAGCGCCCCCCCGACCACGAACAGGTAGGCGCTGGTCCATCCGCTCGTGAAGTCGACGAGGTAGAACATGAGCCCGGTGCCGAGCAGGGGACCGACGGTGGTGCCCGCGCCGCCGAGCAGGGTCCACAGCAGCGGGTAGATGGAGTTCAGGATCGCGGCGAAGGACGCTCCGACGTAGGAGAAGAGCAGCGCGTAGGCCGCCCCGGCCGCTCCCGCCATGCCGCCCGAGAGGGTGAGCGCGAGCAGCTTGCAGGCGTAGGTGTCGTATCCGAGGAGGCGGGTGCGCTCTTCGTTCTCGCGGATCGCGACCAGGATCCGTCCGAAGGGCGAACGCACCACGAACGCGCACGCGAGAAAGCACGCCGAGAACACGAGCAGGGCGGCGTTGTACTTCACGTCCGGGTTCACGAGCGCCGGCGGAAGGCGCTCGGAGAGAATGAAACCCTGGTCGCCGAGGGTGATCCGGTTGAAGTAGAGGATCGTGAGATAGCAGGCCTGTCCGAACATCATGGTCACGATGAGAAAGGACACCCCGCTGGTGCGAAGCGCGAAGGCTCCGAAGGCCTCTCCTGCCCGCCCATGAAGCAGAGCCTGGCCGATATCGCCCTCGGGTCCG
>CAYFYD010000310.1:0-5380 GCA_964347195.1 uncultured Ectothiorhodospiraceae bacterium | reverse complement strand
TCATTCCCGCGGAAGCGGGAATCCATTCCGGTCAACGAACTCCGAAACTCGAAGTGGTGACCATCTCGAAGGGGCTCGAGGGAGTACGACCACCCGTCTCGGCGTCTCGACGAGTTCTGGTACGGAGATACGCGAGGTGCGCGCGCTCGGGGGAGTACGACCGCCCACCGCGGCGTCTCGACGCCCGCAGATCACGAAGCTCAGGTGGAGATATGCGGGTTA
Source organism: uncultured Ectothiorhodospiraceae bacterium (assembly GCA_964347195.1). Taxonomy (GTDB): domain Bacteria; phylum Pseudomonadota; class Gammaproteobacteria; order HK1; family HK1; genus JAJEAD01. Next base: position 5,158 of record CAYFYD010000310.1, on the reverse strand, counting down.
GACTACGCGCCCTTCCCGCCGCCTCGGGACGACGCTCCTTGACCACCGAACGCGACCGCTCCCGCATCCGGCCCGTCGAGGGGCGCCTCGCCGGCCGGGCGGCGGTGGTCAGCGGCGGCGCATCCGGCATCGGACGCGCGACCTGCCTCCGCCTCGCGCAGGAGGGCGCCCGCGTGGCGGTCGCCGACATCGACCGCGAGGCGGGAGCCGCGCTCGCCGCCGAAATCGGCGGACACGCCTACTTCCAGTGCCTCGACGTGACCGACGAGGACGCTTGGCGGGCGGCGGTCGCGCAGGCGCGGTTGCGCTTCGGCCGCATCGACATCCTGGTCAACAGCGCCGGCATCCTCGCCGGCGGCACCGTCGAGGACACGACCCTCAGCGATTGGCGCCGCATGCTCGACGTGAACGTCAAGGGGACCTTCCTCGGATGCCGGGCCGCGGTGACCGCGATGAAGCGGGGAAGCGGCGGCGCGATCGTCAACCTCTCCTCGATCGCGGGCCTCCGGGGCTCGCCGGACCTCTTCGCCTACGATGCCTCGAAGGGCGCGGTGCGGGCGCTCACCAAGGAGGTCGCGGTCTACTGCGCATTGCGGGGATACGGGATCCGCTGCAACTCGGTGCATCCGGCCGCGGTCCGTACCCCGATGGTGCGCGAATACTTTGCCGGCCGCCCGAGCGAGGGGCGGGTCACTCTCGACGACTGGGTGGGCACCCAGGCGATCCAGCGGGTGGGCGAGCCGGAGGAGATCGCGGCGCTCATCGCCTTTCTCGTCTCCGACGAGTCGAGCTTCGCCACCGGTGCGGAGTTCGTGATCGACGGGGGCGCCACCGCGGGGGCGGGCCGCCGGCCGCCGCTCCGCGACCGCCCGGCGTAGCGGCCGGGGCTTCGAGATTCCTTTCGATTCGCGCAGGAGACCCACGAATGGCGCAGAACGGCTACCGGGTCATGGACAGCGACATGCACGTCATGGAACCCCCCGACCTCTGGCAGCGGTACATCGAGCCCCGCTTTCGCGACCGGGCGCCGGTCGGCACCACGGACTACCTCGTCGACATCCACCTGATGCACGACGGGGAGGTCATCTCCCGTTTCCGGCGCCCGATGGAAGGAAACGACAAGGTGGTAGCGCAGTGCGAACGATTCGGGCGCCTGGAACAGTTCCGGGAGTTCGAACGCCGGGGATGGGACGCCCGCACCCAGCTCGAAGCGATGGACGCCGAGGGGATCGACGTGGCGGTGCTCTTCCCCACCCGCGGGCTCTTCGCGCACGCCAAGGAGTACGACGACGACGCGCTCGCCGCCGCGATATCGCGCGCCTACAACGACTGGATGGCCGACTTCTGCTCGACCGACCCCGAACGCCTCCACGGCGCCGCCATGGTGCCCGCGCAGAACGTGGCGGCGGCGGTGTCGGAGACCCGGCGCGCCGGGGAAGAGCTCGGATTCAGGAGCATCTTCCTGCGGCCGAACCCGGTCCGCGGCCGCAACTGGAACAACCCGGTGTACGACCCGCTCTGGGCGGAGTGCGAGAAGCAGGGGCTCGCGGTCGGGTTCCACGAAGGCACGCCCTGCCGGCTGCCGGTCGCGATCGGCGAGCGTTTCGACGGCGTGCACGAGGACCTCTGGATGACGGAACACGTGTCGGCCCACCCCGTCGAAGCGATGTACGCCTGCCTGTCGATCGTCGGCGGCGGGGTCTGCGAGCGTTTCCCCGGGGTCCGCTTCGCGTTTCTCGAGGGCAACTGCAGTTGGCTCCCCTTCTGGCTGTGGCGCATGGACGAGCACCACGAGCTGCGGGAATCGGCGGTCCGCGACACCCTGCCGCTGCGGCCGAGCGAGTACTTCGCCCGGCAGTGCTTCGCGGGCGTGGAAGCCGACGAAGACATCGCCGAGGACGTCTTCCGGCGCCTCGGCAACGACTGCATCGTGTTCTCCACCGACTTCCCCCACTCCGACTCGCGCTATCCGCACTCGGTGGAGACCTTCCTCGAGCAACCCTTCTCCGACGAGAGCAAACGCAAGGTGCTCTGGGACAACTGCGCCCGGCTCTACGACCTCGCCTGATGTCCGGGGCCGGACGACGACTGGGTCTGATCGGCCTCGGGGCGGTCGGCGCCCGGCTGGCCGCCCGGCTCCTGGATCGCTACGAGACCTTGGCGGTCCTCGATACCGACGAGGACCGGCTCGTGGCGGCGTGCGCGCTCGGGGCGCAGGCCGCCGCGGATGCCCGGAGCCTCGGAACGCTAAGCGACACCGTGCTCCTGTCACTCCCCTCGCCGGCGGCGGTGAAGCAGGTGATGGAGGGTCCGCGCGGCCTGCTCGCCGGCCTCCGGAGAGGCGCGGTGGTGGTCGACACCAGTACCCTGGACCCCGACTCCAGCGTCGAGTGGGCGCAACGGGTGTCGCGGCACGGCGCCCGCTACCTCGACGCGCCGATCACCTGCCGCGTCACCTACGGGGGCGGCACCGCGGCGGCGGCCCGCGGCGAGCTCACCTTTCTCGTGGGTGGTGAACGGGCGGCCTTCGACTCGGTGCGCGACGTGCTCGAAGCGCTCGGCCGGCGCATTCACCATCTCGGAGCGCCGGGCTCGGGCAGTGTGATGAAGCTCGTCAGCAATCACCTGTCCGGCGTCCAGACCCTGGCCATCGCCGAAGCGCTCTGCCTCGCCGAAGCCTGCGGGTTCTCCCCGTCGCGCACCCTGGAGATCTGCGCCGACACCGTCGCGGGGTCCTGCGTGCTGGAATCCATCGTGAAAGCACGCCTGGAAAGCTCGGCGGACGCCACCCATTTCGCCATCGAGCTCATGGCCAAGGACCACCGCCTCGCCGAGACGCTCGCCGGAAAGCACGGGGTCGATCTGCCCATGAACCGGCGGGCGCTCGAGCTCTGCGACGAGATGTGCGCCGCCGGCTACGCCCGTCGCGACAACGTGGCGAGCGTCGAGTACTTCAGAGAGCGCAACACCTGCCCGTGAGCGCCCGCCGGATGGATTCCCGCTTCCGCGGGAATGACGATACCCGAATCGGGGGCCATTCCCCGCCGCCGCGGTCCTCGAAATCAAGATGGCCGCAAGAATGACGATAGTCACATCGGGAGGTTGTACCCCGTCTCGGATGTTACTCCCCGTCATTCCCGCGGAAGCGGGAATCCACGTGCGCAAACCGAACACGGACGCGGCCTCCGGTGGAGGAGACGCCTTGTCCGGTGTTGGGGGGTCGACCTGCCCTGTCGATGGACCATCATCGGCCCTCCGGCTCGACCCGCGGCTCACTCCTTCAGAATGACTGGACCGAACGAAACAGGGACCGGCCGGATGTCGGAAAGGTTCTGATGGATCACCCCGAGGTCATCGTTGTTGATGAGAATCATGACGGTCGGGCCGCGGCGTGCCGTCCCGGTGCCTCGGGGAAGAAGGTCCCATCGCTCGCGCGCCGTCATGATTGACCCCGTTCAACACGCCCGGGCCTTCTTCGAGGCCCATCCGGAGATCGATGTCCTCGAAGCGTTCATCGTTGACGTCAACGGTCAACTGCGCGGCAAGTGGGTCCCGGTTCACAGCGCAGCCAAGGTGATGAAAGGACAACTGCGCTTTCCCGCCTCCTCGTTTGCGCTCGACATCTGGGGAAACGAGGTTCCGGCGTCGGGAGTCGGCAGCGCCACCGGGGATCCTGACGGGGTGTGCGTCCCGGTTCCCGAGACCCTGGGAGTCGTGACCTGGTCCGAGCGTCCGATGGCGCAAATGCTCCTGAGCATGAAGGATCGTGACGGCACGCCCATCTTCGCCGACCCGCGTCACGCGCTGGCCCGGGTGATCGATCGCTACGAAGCCAGAGGCTGGAAGCCCGTGGTCGCCAGCGAGCTCGAGTTCCATCTGATCGATCGCGAGCTGGACCACGGCCGGCCCGCACCGCCCCGTTCGCCCGCGAGCGGCCGGAGGCTGTCGGCCCGGGCGGTGTACAGCGTCACCGAGCTGGAAGAGTTCGAACCCGTCTTCGTCGACTTGGCCAGAGCCTTCGCGGTGCAGGGCATCCCCGCGGACACTGCGCTCTCGGAGTACGGGGTGGCCCAATACGAGATCAATCTGCGCCACCTGCCGAATGGCCTGTCGGCAGCCGACCACGCCCTGCTCATGAAGCGCGCGGTCAAGGGCGTGGCCCGCAAGCACGGCCTGGATGCGACCTTCATGGCGAAGCCGTTCCCGGAGGACTCGGGTAATGGCCTGCACGTCCACTTCAGTGTGCTCGACGAGAACGGCCGCAACCTCTTCACCGCCGGGGACGGCAAGGGGGCCCGCTACCTGCACCACGCGATGGGCGGCCTGCTCGCGACGATGAGCGACACCATGGCGATGTACTCCGTGAATGCAAACTCCTTCCGGCGCTTCGTGGAAGGTGCGTTCGCGCCGACTACCGCCACCTGGGGTTGGGACAACCGCAACACCGCGCTCCGGGTGCCCGACAGCGACCCGGCCGGAACCCGGATCGAGCACCGGGTCGCGGGCGCCGACGCCGAGCCCCATCTGGTCATCGCCGCGGTACTCGCGGGTGCGCTGCATGGCATCGAGAATGCGATCGATCCCGGCGAGCCGGTCGACGGCAACGCCTTTCCGGACGACGCCGCGAGACTGCCGGTATCGTGGGACGAAGCTCTCGACGCCTTCGAAGGCTCCGACTTCATCGGCGAGCTCTTCAGCGAGCCCTTTCGCAGACTCTTCGCCGCAACGAAACGCCAGGAGAAGAGGAAGTTCGAGGCTGTCGTCACCACCTTCGAGTACGAGACCTATCTGCGCAACGCCTAGGAGTCTGCGCCGCAGAAGATTCCGGTGGGACAGCACCACACCGTAAACGCAAATGAGCGCCCATTTCGGGGATCAGGAAGCAAGATTCGGATGTCCGGACAGAAAAACGGGTTACGTGTGAGCCCACCGAGCGCCGGCAACAGCGTTCTGCGGCGCAACGCCTAGCCGCGCTGCAACTCCTGCAGCCGCGCACGGAGCTCGGCGACCTGCGCCTCCGCCGCCTCGCGGGCGGCCGCCTCCCGGCGGGCCCGCATCTCCGCCGCGCGACGGACGGCGTCCGACTCCTGATGTGCAGCGATCGCCTCCTCGTGGCTGAGGAGGTCCTCTCCGGTGGCCGAATCGCGAAAGCGGAGCG
>CAYFYD010000309.1:0-5393 GCA_964347195.1 uncultured Ectothiorhodospiraceae bacterium | reverse complement strand
CGCGCACCACGCGGGCGATCTCCTCCTCGAGGCGGCGCACCCGCGGGCTCTCGGGGCGGGAGTGGTCGTTGTGCCATACCGCCGGGCGGGTCCCCGAGAGGTGGTGCACGGCGGCGCTCAAGCCGCCCTCGAACTGGTAGTAATCGTCGGAGTCGAGGAGGTCGTGCTCCCGGTTGTCCTGGTTGTGCACCACCGCCTCCACCGCGCCGAGACGCCGCTCGAAGAGCCCGTGCTCCGCCGCGCCCTCCGCCCCCGCCCCGTAGGCGTAGCCGCCCCACAGGATCCACGCGCGAGCGAGGTCCGCCTCCTCGCGCCAGCCCCGCTCGTCGATGAGCGCCTGGAGGCCGGCGCCGTAGGCGCCCGGCCGGGAGCCGAAGACCCGGTAGCCGGCGCGCCGCTCGGCCTCGCCGCGCGCCGCCCCGGCCGCGCGGAGGCGCGCCGCGTCGGCGGCGCAGGCCGCCGCGAGCGGGTTTTCGCGCTCGGGCTCCTCGAGGCGGGCCACCGCGCGCGCCGCGGCGTCGAAGAGGGCGATCTGGGCCGGGAAGGCGTCGCGGAAGAAGCCCGACACCCGCAGCGTCACGTCGATGCGCGGGCGGTCCAGGAGGCCGAGGGGCAGGACCTCGAAGCCCGTGACCCGTCCCGAGCCCGGCTCCCACTTCGGCCGCACCCCCATGAGCGCGAGGGCCTGGGCGATGTCGTCGCCGCCGGTGCGCATGTTCGAGGTGCCCCAGGCGGAGAGCGCCATGCGCCGCGGCCACTCGCCGTGCTCCTGGCGGTGGCGCTCCACCAGGAGGGCGGCCGACTTCCAGCCGAGGCGCCAGGCGACCGGGGTGGGGACGCGGCGGGTGTCGACCGAGTAGAAGTTGCGCCCCGTCGGCAGCACCTCGGGATGCCCGCGGGTCGGGGCGCCCGAGGGGCCGGGCTCGAGGAAGCGCCCGTCGAGGGCGGTGAGCACGCCCCGGATCTCCGCTTCTCCGCAGCGCTCGAGCGCGGGCCGGATCCGCACTTCCACTTCGCCGAGCACCGCGCGGGTGCGCGTCCATCGCCCGGGGCAGCGGCGGCGGCCGTCGACGAGCGCGCGCGCGAGCGCCTCGAGGCGTTCCACCGTGTCGCCGGCACTGCGCCAGGGCGCGGCCGCGCCGGGTGCCTCCGCGAGCGCCGCCGGTCGGGCCCCGGTCCAGCGCTCCCCGAGCGCGCAGTCCAGGGGATCGAAGCCCTCGAGACCGAGGTCGCGGGCGAGCGCGCGCGTCAACGAGGCGCTCGCGCCCTCGTCCTCGCCGCGCGGCAGGCGCACCAGCGCGACCAGGAGATCGTGGAGCTGATCGCCCCGCGGGCTCCGGCCGAAGACGTGCAGGCCGTCGCGGATCTGCATCTCCTTGAGCTCGCAGAGCCAAGTGTCGAGCTTGGCGAGCGCCTCGCCTGCCTCCTCGCCCGCCGCGATGCCGCAGTCCCGATCGAGGCCTGAGCGCGCGACGAGGTCGAGGATGTCGTCGCGCAGCACCCGCAGGCGCCTCGGATCCAAGCCGGACGCCTCGTAGTACTCGTCGACGAGGCGTTCCAGCTCGCTCAGGGGCCCGTAGCTCTCGGCGCGGGTGAGGGGCGGCGTGAGGTGGTCGACGATCACCGCCTGGGCGCGGCGCTTGGCCTGCGTCCCCTCGCCGGGGTCGTTGACGATGAAGGGATAGACGTGCGGGAGCGGGCCGAGGGCGGCTTCCGGGTAGCAGGCGGCCGAGAGCGCGAGGGCCTTTCCCGGCAGCCACTCGAGGTTGCCGTGCTTGCCCATGTGCACCACCGCGTGCACCCGGGCGCGCAGCCAGGCGTAGAAGGCGAGGTAGCCGTGGGGCGGGACGAGGGCGGGGTCGTGGTAGGTCGCGCTCGGGTCGATGTGGTAGCCGCGGGCGGGCTGGATGCCCACCGCCACGTTGCCGAAGTGGAGCGCCGGCACCGCGAAGCCGGGCCGCCCGCCCTCCGCCTCCAGGAAGAGCGGATCGCGTTCGGGGCCGCCCCAGCGTTCTCCCACCGCGTCGCGCACCGCCGCGGGGAGGCCGGCGAAGAAGCCGAGGTAGTCGTCGAGGGGCAGCCGCTCGCGGATCTCGCGTCCCGCGGTCGCCGCGTTCGTCGGCCCCGCCGCCAGCGCCTCGACGAGCTGGTTGCCGTGCACGGGGATGCCGTCGACGGCGTATCCCGCCGCGGCCATCGCGCGCAGCAGGACCAGGGTCCCGGCGGGGGTGTCCAGTCCGACCCCGTTCCCGAGCCGCCCGTCCCGGTTCGGGTAGTTCGCGAGCACGATGCCGATGCGCCGCTCGCGGGCGGGCGTCGCCGCGAGCGCGATCCACGCGCGCGCGAGGTCCGCGGTGAAGTCGATGCGGTCGGCGCGCGGCGCGTAGGCCACGACCGGGCACTCGGTCCGCGCGTCGAAGCGGGCCTCCGCCTTGAAGGACACCGCGCGGGCGAGGATCCGACCGTCCACTTCGGGCAGCGCGACGTTCATCGCGATGTCGCGCGCCGAGAGTCCCTGGGTGCCGCCCGCCCAGCTCTCCTCGTCCCCGCCCGCGAGCACGACCTGGAGCACGGGCCGCCCGCGGGCGTCGAAGGGTCCGGAGCGGCGCGCCGCTCCCGGCGTCGTCACCGCGAAGCCGGTGGTGTTCAGCACCAGGTCCGCCTCGGTCTCGTCCAGCATCCGCTCGACGAGGTCCGCGGAGACGGGGTCCTTGAGGCTCGCGACATAGAGGGGGAGCGCGTTCACGCCGCGGGCGCGGAGCGCGCGCGCGAGGGCGTCGACCGGTGCGAGGTTGGCCGCCTGCAGGTGGGCGCGGTAGAAGACGATGGCCGCGACCGGCGCGCCTGCGATCCACTCCGAGGCGAGCTCGTCCAGGCCGCAGGGGCCGGCGCCGGGGCGGTAGAGGCCGGCCCTCGGCAGGGGAGCGGGCTCGCGCCACTCGGTCCGGCAGCCGATCAGGTCCGCCGCGAAGGCGAGCAGGTGGCGGGCGTTCGCGGGTCCCGCGTGGACGCAGTACTGCCACAGGCGATGCGTGGTCTCGGCGGACACGGTGCCGAGCGCCGCGAGCTCGGGGTCGGGCTGGTCGTCGCCGGGAAGGAGCGCGAGCGGGATCGAGGCGGCCTTGCAGGTCTCGGCGAGCTGCTCCACCCCGTAGGGCCAGTAGCCGGCGCCCCCGAGCACCCGCGCGACGACGAGCCTCGCCTTCGCGACGACCGCGCCGGCGTAAGTGTCCACCGAGAGCGGATGCGCGAGCTGCATGAGGTTCGCGAGCCGGAGTGACGGGAAGGTGTCGCCGAAACCGGTCCGCGCGTTCGCGAGGCTCGCGAGCTCGGTGTCCGCGGCGGAGAGGAACACGATGTCGCCGGGGGTCTGGCCGAGGTCGACCGCTTCCGTCTCGTCGAGCGCCGCGCCCGCCTTCGCCTGGAGCAGGTGCATGGTGTCAGGCGATCAGCCCGGATTGCTCAGCGAGCTTCGTGAGCTGCGGGCGTCGAGATGCCTTGGAGCGCGGGTGCACGGACTCGAGAGACGCTGAAGGGCTCGCGGTCCGCCGGCGAGGCGCCGGGGGGCTTCGTTCCGGCGAGCGGACGAGCCGGGGAAGGCGTGCCCCGCCTGCGAGCGATCGGCGTCCGCCGCAGGAGCTGGCGGTGAAGTGCGGGCCGGGCGTCCGGCCCGCCCCGGACCCGCGCGGCGCGGGAGTGCGGCGGGAACGGCGCGGGGGGTCCGCGGGCGGGACAACTCAGGTCGCCCGAAGCGCTTGCCGGATGCGCGCTTCGTCGAGGCCGGTCTCGCCGATCACCACCAACCGGGAGCGGCGCGCCTCGTCCTCGCGCCACTCCCGGTCGTAGTAGTGGCGGACGCGCTCGCCGACCGCCTGCACGAGGAGGCGCATGTCCTTGCCCGCGACCGCGGCGAACCCCTTTATCCGCAGGATGCCGTGCGCGGCGATGGTCTCGGCGAGGCGGGCGGCGAGCCGGCGCGGCGAGTCGATCTCGCCGAGCTCGACGCTGAAGGTGGTGAAGTCGTCGTGGTCGTGCTCCCCCGCCGCGTCGATGTGCGAGGGCCGGGAGTCGAGGTCGTCCTCGGCCGCCGCCCCGAGCCCGAGGAGGACGGCAGGGTCCACCGCGCCCTCGCGCGCGGCGAGCTGCTTCACGGCCGGGCGCAGCATCGCCGCGATCTCGTCCCCGATCCGGCGCATTTCAGCTTGGTCGACCAGATCCGCCTTGTTGAGCACCACGAGGTCCGCGCAGGCGAGCTGCTCCTCGAGCAGCTCTTCGAGCGGGCTCTCATGGTCGAGGGCGTCGTCGGCCTCGCGCTGCGCCTGCACCGCGCCGGGGTCGGCCGCGAAGCGCCCGGCCGCGTAGGCCGGGGCGTCCACGACCGCGACCACCCCGTCCACCGTCACCCGGGTGCGCACGCTCGGCCATCCGAAAGCCTTGACGAGCGGCTTGGGAAGCGCGAGGCCGGAAGTCTCGATCACCAGGTGCTCGGGCGGGTCGTCGCGCTCGAGCAGGGTCTCGATGGCGGGGAGGAAGTCGTCCGCGACGGTGCAGCAGATGCAGCCGTTGGCGAGCTCGAGGACATCGTCTTCCTCGCAGCCCTCGATCCCGCAGCCCCTGAGGATCTCGGCGTCCACGCCGAGGTCCCCGAACTCGTTGATGATCAGAGCGAGGCGCCGGCCCCCGGAGTGAGCGAGGAGGTGGCGGATCATGCTCGTCTTGCCCGCGCCGAGGAATCCGGTGATCACCGTGGCGGGAATGCGGGTGCTCATGGGCGCTCTTCCGGGGCCGGGAGGGCGGCGGCGGTAGGGGCGGTGAGGTCGGACATGGCAGGCTCTCCGTGGTCATTCGGCCGGGGCGGGCGGGGCGGTGCGCGCGATCAGGGTTTCGAGCGCCTGGCGCTGCACGTCGAAGGCGGCCATCGTCTCCGCGTGGCGCTGGTCGGCGGCGCGCTGTGCCGCGGCGCGGTCCCGGGCGTGGTCGGCGGCGCGCTGTGCCGCGTTGGCGGCCATCGCCGCGATCCCGACCTTCACGGTGCGCAGCGCCGCGATGGCCACCCCGAGGCTGGAAGTGACCGCGATCAACGTGGCGACGCGAAGGGTGATGTCGATGATTTCGAGGGTGGTCATGGCGGGCTCCGGGTGGGTGGGGCGCGGCCCCGTCACCCGATGGTGACGAGGCCGGAGCGGTGGGTGACCGGCCCGATGGGTGCCTCCTTGGGGGTGGTGGGGAATGGCGTGAACCGTTAAGTGAAGCTCTCGTACATGCTGGCGACGCGGGACCTCGGCACCTCGAAATTCTGAACGGTACCCGTTGCTGTCGTACAGAACCCTTCGACCAGCGCGCAGGGCTCTTCAAAAGTCGGCTTGACGGCTTCAGACTCCGAGCTTCGGGAT
>CAYFYD010000308.1:3537-5433 GCA_964347195.1 uncultured Ectothiorhodospiraceae bacterium | reverse complement strand
CCCGAAGCTCGGAGTCTGAAGCCGTCAAGCCGACTTTTGAAGAGCCCTGCGCCGCCGGCCTCCGCAGCGGGCGGTGCGGGTCGCGGAGATCGGGTCGCGTGCCGGAATCAAGCGGCGTCGAACACTTCCGCGACGCTCACCGAGAAGCCTGCGAGGCAGGGCGAGACCGCGCGCTGTCCCCTGTGGAACACCCCGTGCTCGACATACGCGCCGCCGCCCAGATCGAGCACCGTCACCGTCTCGTCGACGGGATTGACGATCCAGTACTCCGGGATGCGCGCCTCCGCGTAGTCCCGGCGCTTGGTCACGGTGTCCCGTCCGGGTCGATCGGGACTCACGACTTCCGCCACCCAGTCCGCGCCCCGCCAGTAGTCGTTCCGCCGGCGCGCATCGTTTGCATCGCGCAGGAGCAGCAGATCGGGCTCGCGGAACTTGTCCTTGCGGATGCGCAGGCGCAGGGGCGCGAAGAGCACGGTGCCGCCGCTGTCCCGCACCAGGGGAAACAATGCGAGGAAGAGGAAGCGAAGAATGACCTGATGCCGATCCGTCGGCTTGGGGAGCACCTCCAGACGTCCATCCGTGAACTCGAGCCGCCGCGAGGCGTCGTCCGTCAGGCGCAGGTACTGCTCCTCGGTCCACAGTCCCTGGAGCACATCCAGATCGAGCACCGCACCCTCTTCCGGCATGGAGATCCGCACTTCCCGCCGCTCCGCCGCTGCCGCCATGACGCGAGGATCCTCGAGATCCATCGCCTCCGACCCGAGCGGCCGCGACGACGGATCGCCGTACTCCGATCCCACTATTCTACCGGCAGGTAGCCGACATCGGCATCGACGCCTTCCCCGCCCTCCTCGGAATCGGCGCCGAGCGAGTAGAGCGCGAAGCCCTGAGGGTTGTCGGCCGGGTGCTCGTAGCGGTAGGGCGTGCGCCACGGGTCGGGCGGCACCTCGTCGTCGAGGTAGGGGCCGTTCCAGTACTCGGCCTTCTCCGGCGGAGGCCGCACGAGGGCGGCGAGTCCCTCGGTGGTGGAGGGATAGCGACCGACATCGAGGCGGTAGGCCTGGAGGGCGCCGCGGAGCATCTTGATCTGAGTCTCCGCCGTCTGCACCTTGGAGCTGTCCACCCGCCCGAAGAGCCTCGGCCCCACCAGCCCCGCGAGCAGGCCGAGGATGACGAGCACCACCATGAGCTCGATCAGGGTGAAACCGGCACCCCGGGCAGCGCTCGTCCTCGCGCCGTTCCCCGCCACCCCCGCGCTCGTACCATCCCCTTTCATTCCCGTGCCCGTACCGCTCCCCGCTTTCCCCGCACCACCTGCCGTCATCCCTGTGCCCGCGCCTCCCCCCGTCATTCCCGCTCCCCGATCGGGGTCGGGGACAGGATCCGCGGGAATCCAAGGACTTACTGCATGAAGACTCCTTGTGTTTACATCCTTGCGAGCCAACCCAACGGCACCCTGTACATTGGGGTCACGTCGGATCTCGTCCAACGAGTGTGGCAGCACAAGGAAGGCATGGTGGAAGGATTCACGAAACGTTACAGAGTGCACAGATTGGTTTGGTATGAGGTTCATGAGTCCATGGAGAGCGCCATCCTGAGAGAGAAGACGCTCAAGAGGTGGCATCGAGCATGGAAGATCGCACTGATCGAGAAGGGCAATCCGACATGGAAGGATTTGTACCATGACATTGACTGAGATGGATTCCCGCTTCCGCGGGAATGACGGAAGGGGTGCGGGAACGGTGGAAGGCGGTGCGGGATTGACGGGAGCTGGCACGGGAATGACGGAAAGGGGGCGGGGGAATGACATCAACTAGGCAAGACGCACCACTCCCACGACCGCCGCGAACCCCTCCATGGCCGTCCTGGCCCCCCACCCCGCGGCGTCCCCCGGCC
>CAYFYD010000308.1:0-3527 GCA_964347195.1 uncultured Ectothiorhodospiraceae bacterium | reverse complement strand
CAACACCGTCATTCCCCCGCCAACTCCCGTCACTACCCGTACCCGCGCCGCTTCCCGCCATTCCCGCGCCGCCGCCAACTCCCGTGACTCCCGCACGTTCACCACCTACCGTCATCCCTGTGCCCGCGCCACCTCCCGTTACTCCGGCACCGCCGCCTCATTCCGTCATTCCGTCATTCCCGCGCAAGCGGGAATCCACCGGCGGGCGCTGATCGCGGAGGGTTGCCGGTCCCGCCACTCCCGCGCAAAGCCTGCCCCCAGCGAAAGCGGGGGCGGGGGTCCATCCGGCCGGCGCCGCTTCATCCGGGCTCGAGCCGTGCCGCGCACGGGGATCGGCCGCGAGCCTGCCCCCTCCCGCCCGTATCGACCGGAAGCGGCGCCCCGCCCTCTCGCGGGTGCGTCCGGGCGACCGCTCACAATGCGATGTCGTTGACACTGGTGATCGCCAGGATGATCCCGATCATGATGACGCCGAGGAATGCGCCGATCAACAAGACCGCGAGCGGCTCGACCAGGGTGAGAAAGCGCTTCATCCGCCGGGTGCCGTTCTCCTCGCAGAGGGTGGCGAGCGCGCGCAGCATCTGCGCGAGCTGCCCCGACTGCTCGCCCACCCGCAGCAGGTTGTACCCGGTGGGCGAGAGCGCGCGCCGCTTCTCGAGCGCGGCGGAGAGCGAGGCGCCGCCGCGCACGTCGCCGATCGCCTGCTCGAGCGCCGCTCGGCGCCGCGAGAGGCGCACGCCCCGCGCGGCGAGCCCGAGGGCGTCCATCAGGCTCACCCGGCTCGCGAGCATCGCGCTCATCACGGAGGCCCACTTCGCGGTGTCCACTTCGCCGAGCCAGTCCCCGAGCACCGGCAGGGCGCCCGCGGCGTCGCGGGCGCGCTGGCGGAAGGCCGGCTGGCGCGAGAGCGCGGCGGCAGCGGCCCCCGACGCCGCGAGCAGGCCCGCGAGCAGCAGCGCGTTCTCGTTGAACCACAGGCCGGTGCGCAGCACCGCTTCGGCGAACAGGGGCAGGTCGTCGGCCTCGTCGAGCAGGTTGGAGAACTGCGGGATGACGAAGACGAAGACCAGCAGCACCGCGGTGATGCCGGAGACGACGAGGATCGCGGGGTAGAGCAGCGCGCTGCGGATCTCCGAGGCCATGCGCAGGTCGTAGCGCATCTGTTCCACCGCCTGGCGCAGGGACCGGGCGAGGTGGCCGCTCAGCTCGCCCGCCTCCACCAGGTGGTAGACGTAGGGGGGGAGGTCGAGACGGGCGGCGCGGAGCGCCTCCCCGAAGCTCTGCCCGCGCAGCAGCGCCCGGGCGACGGACTGGAAGGCGGCGGCGAGCTCCGGGTGGGAGCTGCCGCTCGCCTGCGCGTGCACCGCGTCGCTGAGAGAGACCCCGGACTCGAGCAGCACGGCGAGCTCGTGAAAGGCCACCACCCGCTCCTGGGCGGCGGGGCGGCGGCGGAAGAGCGGGCGCCGCTCCGTGCGCCGCTCGCTCACCTCGACCACGGTGTGCCCTTCGGCGCTCAGGCCCCGCACCAGGTCGGTGACGGAGGTCGCCTCCGCCTGTCCCTTCACGAGGCGTCCGTCCGGGCCGACGACTTCGTACTCGTACTCCTGCACCGCCGCTCACTCCTCGAAGGTGAGGCGGGTCACTTCCTCGAGCGTGGTGTGCCCGTGGGAGGCCTTGATGAGACCGTCCTGGAGCAGGGTCCGGTGTCCCTGCGCGTGCGCGAGCCGCTCGAGCTCGCCGAGCTTCGCCCCGGCCACGATCGCGTCCTGCAGCTCGCTCGATACCGGCACCAGCTCGTAGATGCCGGTGCGGCCGCGGTAGCCGGTGTGCCGGCAGGCGTCGCAGCCCCGCACCTCCACCCAGCGCTCTCCCCCCAGGGCCGGGGGCAGGTGCCGGAGCTGCTCTCGGACCCGGGTGGGGACCTCGGCCGGCCGCGCGCAGTGCCCGCACGCCCTGCGCACCAGGCGCTGCGCCTGCACGCCGCGCACCGGCGCCGCCACCAGGAAGGGCTCGACCCCCATGTCGATGAGGCGCGTGAAGCTCGACAGAGCGTCGTTGGTGTGCACCGTGGACAGCACGACGTGGCCGGTCATCGCGGAGCGGATCGCGATCTCGGCCGTCTCGAGGTCGCGGATCTCGCCGATCATGATCACGTCGGGGTCCTGGCGCAGGATGGCGCGCAGCGCCCGTGCGAAGGTGAAGCCGATCTCGGCGTGGGTCTGGATCTGGGTAATGCTCGGCATCTGGTGCTCGACCGGATCCTCCACCGTGATGATCTTCTTGATGCCGTCGTCCATCTCCTGGAGGGCCGCGGCGAGGGTGGTGGACTTCCCCGACCCGGTGGGGCCGGTGACGAGCACGATGCCGTTGCTCGCCTGGAACCAGCTCCGGAAGAGGGCGAGGTGGTCCGCCTCCATGCCGAGGTTCCCGAGGACGAGCTCGTCGCGCTCCTTGGCGAGCATCCGCAGCACGATGGACTCCCCGAAGGCGCCGGGCACGGTGGACACCCGGATATCCATCTCGTGTCCCGAGATCCGGGCGGAGATCCGCCCGTCCTGGGGCAGCCGGCGCTCCGCGATGTCGATGCCCGAGACGAGCTTGATCCGGGAAGCGACGGCGGGAAAGCGCTCGACGGGCTGGGTCAGCCGGGTATGGAGCACCCCGTCGACGCGCATCCGGACCGCGAAGTGCTCCTCGCCGGGCTCCACGTGGATGTCGGAGGCGCTCGCGTCCACCGCCTGGGAGAGCAGATTGTTCACCAGCTCGATGATCGGCGCCTCTTCCGCCATCTCGCGCAACTGCTTCGCGCTGTCCCCGGAGTACAGGCTCTCGATCGCGCGCTCCTTGCGCACGAAGTCCAGGAGGCGGTCGATCTGGTGGTTGACGGCCAGACAGAAGGTCACCGGCTCGCCGGGATGGAAGTACTCGAGGGTCGCGAGCAGGGCGCGGTCCTCGATGTCGCGGGCGATGCAGAAGAGGGCTTCGTCGCGCCGCCACATCAGCACCGCGTTGTCGAGGAACCACTCGAGCTTGATCGACGACTCGGACAGGAACTGGTACACGTCCAGGCTGTCCGGCAGCTCCTCGGCGCGGCGGAGGTAGAGCGCGCCCTGCTGCTCGGCGAGGCGCCGGAGCAGCAGGTCCTCGGAGAGGGCGCCGGTGCGCACCAGCAGCGCGCCCAGCCGTCCGCCGACCGAGGCCTGGATGCGCAGCGTCTTCTCGATGTCGGCGGGCTGGACGTCGCCTCGCGCAACGAGCAGCTCGCCGAGACGCATCCCGCGGGCGGCGCTCGCGAGGGACGCCTCCGCCTCCGACTCCCTGGCCCGCATGTCTCTACCTGCGCTTCGTGAGCTGCGGGCGTC
Source organism: uncultured Ectothiorhodospiraceae bacterium (assembly GCA_964347195.1). Taxonomy (GTDB): domain Bacteria; phylum Pseudomonadota; class Gammaproteobacteria; order HK1; family HK1; genus JAJEAD01. Next base: position 165 of record CAYFYD010000308.1, on the reverse strand, counting down.
GGGACGCCCCGGTGAGCGCGGGTGCACGGACTCGAGAGACACTGAAGGCAGAGTAGTGTCGTGGATTCCCGCTTCCGCGGGAATGACGGAGTAATGCGGGAATGATGATTTCCGACTCCCTGGCCCGCATGTCTCTACCTGCGCTTCGTGAGCTGCGGGCGTCGG
>CAYFYD010000307.1:0-5441 GCA_964347195.1 uncultured Ectothiorhodospiraceae bacterium | reverse complement strand
ATCGCCTGATTCCAGTACTTCGAACCCCGCAACTCGACTTCTGAATGGTCCTGCTACGCACCATCCTCAGCCCGGCTGCGGACCCGCCACGGGATCGAGCGCGGAAAGCCCGCCCCCGCCGGCGAGCACGAGAGGACCCGCCCGCCCACCGGAGGGTTCGCAGTGTCCCGGCTGAGCTCGGGAATGCGCGGCCCGGCGGTCGAAAGCTGAGCTTCGTCCGTAATCAGGAACGAATTTGCGTCGCCAAAAGCCCGCCCCCGGCGAAAGCGGGGGCGGGCTTTCCGCGGGAACGGCAATACCTGAATCGGGACTACTCCCCGTCACGTGCCCACAACCTCGTCACGGGTCCCAATCCCCGTCACGGGTCCCAATCCCCGTCATTCCCGCGGAAGCGGGAATCCATGTGCGTTGACCGAACACGGATGCGCTGTCGCGCAAGGAGCTTTCGCAACGAGTTTCGGTTCCCGTCTTCGCGGGAATGAGGTTTCAGAACAGCTCGACCTGTTCTCGCTGGTACTTCGCCAGCCGAGGAAGCGCCTGGCACGCCATGGCGAAGTACTCGGGATCGTTCTCGGTTCCGATGCTGCTGTAGCCCACGGCTTCGGCCGCCGCCAATGTCGAGCCGGCTCCGCAGAACGGGTCGAGCACGATGCCTTCACCAAGCGGCAGCACCCCTCTGACCAGGTGCCGCAGGAAGCCTTGCGGCTTCAGGCTCGGATGCGGCGCCAGAGCCCTTTCCTCCTTTCGAGTCGGCGACGAGCGAATCACGTCCCCGAAGGGACGGTCGGGAGATGGCCGCCTGAATCCGCCGGCGCGCCACCGGCGCAGATTGTCTTGGACTCTCCCCTCCAGCGGCTTGCGGAACACGAGCCAGGGTTCCCACATCGAGCGCGGCATCACACTCACGTCCGGGAACTCCGAATGCGCGCCCTTGGGCCGGTCGCCGCCGCGCATGGTCATCACGAGCCGAACGATCTCCCCCCGTCGCTCGAGCCCCGCCTCGGCGAGCGCTCCCGAGACGACATAGGACAGCAACGGATTCGTGGCCACTATCACATTGGCCCCCGGTACCAGTACCGGCGTCAGGAGCGTGGCCCAGCGTGAGAAGAACTCGCCGAGAGCCCGCAAGCTGTCGGGAGAGAGTACGGTGAAACGAGGCAGAGGAGACCGCTCGGCGCCATCGAATGACGGTGGAATGCGCCACACTCCGCCCTTGCCGTTGCGGAGCTTCTCCTGTTCCCGGGGGGAGTACTCGACGAGACCGTAGGGGGGATCCGTGACGACCGCTTGGACCGAGCTCTGTTCCTGTTGGATCAGCCAGTCCATGCAGTCGGCATGAATCACGGTCGACCGGCCGAAGACTGCGCTGTCAAAGCGGCGCCTGTCCTGCGGCATGCCGTCGGGCGCACGCTTCGCGCTTGCCAACTTGTAGCATCCGCGGCGCGGGCGGCTGAAAGAGCGTGGTGTATTCAGACGCAGGTACGAGCGAATGCTCGATTCGGAGACATCACCGATCAGATTCCGGACACCGGCAACGATCTCCTTGACGGATGCTCCCGCGGGACGCCCTTGCAGGGTGAGCACGACCGCATCACGCACCTCGCCCGGCGATCTCCGGTGTTGGCTCGTGGACATGTGAACCCCTCGAGACGTCTGAACGTCCAGGAACTCGCACCGCGACTCTGCACCGTGAGGGAGTCAGGAAGCTCCGCGAGCACTGGATCTACAAGGCTCGACCCGAGCGCCGGCGACTCACCCGCTGAACACGAGGGACTTGATCACCACCGTCACGGTGCGGGTGTGCGCGTGCTCCCGGCTGATGTCGACGTAGTCGAAGTCCTGAAGCTGCACGCCGTCGATGCAGACGATGTCGCACCCGCGCCGCAGCGCCCGCGACAGGTTCTCGCCCACCAGGCGCGACACGTCGGCGTCGAGCACGACGACCACCGGGAGGCCCTTCCGGATCCCCGGCGACAGGGCGCCGGCCACTCCCTCGCACAACGCCTGCAGGTGAGCGTACGCGGGGCCGTGAGGCCAGTGCAGGGCGAGCGCGACCGGCTCCTCGCCCGCCTCCACCCCGACCCGTGCGAAGCTTCCCTCGATTGCGGCACGGATCGCGCCGGTGCGGAGCTCGACCCGGGCGAGGTCCACCGCGACCACCCGCAGGTTGCGTTGCGGGAGCAGCGCGGGGTTGGGGATGTAGATGGTGTTGCCGCTCAGTTGCACCGTGAACTGGGACGCGCCGATCACCGTCGCCCGGATACGCTCCGCCGGCAACTCGATCCTCGTCCCGGGAAGCGCGGTCGCGATGCGTTCCCGGAGGGCATCGGCGAGCCGCGCGCCGATGTCGCCGTAGCTCTCGGAGGTCTCGCGGTAGAAGTACTCGGACACGCCGCCGGACAGGAACACGATGTCCACCGGGCCGCGCTCCGCGAAGGGGGCGGTGATCATGAGCTCCGACGCGAGGGGGGAGAGGGGCCCGCCGGCCGCCACCTCCAGCAGCGATTCCGCGAGCGCGACCGCGAGCCCTTCGATGCTCCTCTCGTCCGCCCGTGCGCCGGCACGCAGACGGAGCCGGCGATGGCGGGAGCAGACCGAAGCCGCGGGCTCCATCTTCGTCACCACCCCGTCTTCGTCGAGGGTGATCAGGCGGGCGCCGGCGTCGAGGGCCGCGACCGCTTCGATCCGTCCTTCTCTTACCACCGCGAGCTTGGAGGTGCCCCCGCCCACGTCGATGTTGAGGACGCTCGCCGCTTCCGCTCCGTGGAGCGAACGCATGATCGCCCCCGAGCCGCAGGCGGCCATCCTCGCCTCGAGCACCGGGCCTGCGCTCGCGCACACGAAGTTGCCGGCCCGTTCGGAGAACAGGCGCACGACCGCCTCCGCGTTGTCCTTGCGGGCCGCGTCGCCGGTGGTGATCACCGCGCCGGTGTCCACCTCCTCCGGCCGGGTGCCGCTCTCGGCGTAGGAGCGCTCCAGGAACGCGGAGAGGCGTGCGGTGTCGATGGAGGTCCCTCCGGCGAAGGGCGTGATCAGGATGGGCGACGCGTAGTCCACGCGGCGCTCCGCGACTTCGAAGCGGCTGGAGAGGGCCGCGCTCTGACGCCGCAGCACGAGGGTGGAGAAGACGAGGTGCGAGGTGGTCGAGCCGATGTCGATGCCGACGCTGCGAAGCTCGCGCCGGTCCGCCTTGAACAGCGAGTGCCGGTGCTCCTCGACGATCTCGTTGCCGAGCTCATCGTAGTGCACGTGCTCGTACTCGTGCTCGTGGGTCAATCTGCATGCCCCGCCCGTGGAACGGAATCGCGGGCTGTCTCCGGCCCGCGCGCCTTCCGGGTCCGGCCGGGGCCCGCTCGCTGCCGCCCTTGGTCCCGCCTACCCCGCGCAGCGGCGAGGCGGGGCCAGGTCGAGAGCGGGGTTGCGGTCGAAGAAGCCGGTCGGTTTCAGCACGAAACCGGTGTACTCGACCGGCATGACCGGGAAGTCCTCGGGGCGCGGGATGTGCAGCAGGCCCATCGTGTACCAGAGCACCACGTCGGTATCGACCAGTCCGCGCCTCGCCCGTACCCAGTCCGGGAGCCCCGGCCCCCCCGCGTTCTGGTTGATGTAGTCGCCCGGCGCGTACTTCTCGGCGGGGTCGAAGGCGGTGACCCACAGATCGTGCGCCACGAAGGGGGCGCGCTGCATGAAGGGCGAGCCGGGCTGGTGCATCGGCTTGACGTTGGCGCCGGGCACCAGGCGGTATCCGGGGTGCCAGCCCCGGGCCCCGGTCCTCGACCGGTTGACGACCTTCCAGGAGCGGCCGAGCTCCGGCCGGATGTCGCGGGCGGAGTCCCTTTCGTCCTCTATGAGGGTCTCCCGTACGCCGTGCGCGTTGCCGTGCGGGTTGTCGGGTCCGGTCGGAACGAGGTCCGCCTCGACCTCCAGCACCGAGTTCGTGTCGCCGTCGACGCTCATGTCGAGGCGCACGTTGAAGTAGTGCTCGTGCACCATCGCGTTCAGGTTGGGGGCGACGAGGCGGCCGTACTTCGGCTCTTCGCCGTCGGCCATGGCGCGGCAGTAGAGCACGCCGGTCAGCTTGGCCTCGAATTCGATGGTGCCGTCGAGGTAGAGGTACCAGAAGACCCCGTAGTCGTAGTTTCCCACGGTGTAGAAGGAGGAGACCACCAAGCGGCGGGAGCGGCGCACTTCGGAGCTGCGGGTCTTCAGGTCGCCGTGCTTCCACAGCACGCCATAGTCCTCCTCGTGCATGCACACGGCGTTCGGGTAGTGCACGACCTCGCCGTAGCCGTTCGCGAGATGGGCGTCGAAATAGAAGATCTCGCCCACGCAGTCGCAGCCGAGGCGGAGCGAATTGACGCAGGTGCCGAGCCCCGTCTCTCCGAGGTCGAAGGAGTGGTTGCGGTAGTGGTCGCCGTGGGTCTCCGCGTAGGGAACGACCAGCTCGCTCAGCGAGGCGCGGTAGACGACGGGACGCTCGCCCGTGGTGTCGCGGAAGCTCAGGGTATGCAGCACCAGCCCTTCGCGCGGGGTGAAGCCGACCCGGAAGGACCAGCTCTGCCAGGTGACGGCGTGGCCGTCGACGCGGAAGTCCGGCCCCTCGGGCTGGGTGATCTCGAGGCGGGCGAGCGGCGGACGAAGGCTCGCCTGCGCCTCGGCGCGGTAGTGGCCGGGGTCGGGGGGCAGGGGAAGCACCCCGCCGTCCTCGACCCGCAACACTCTCTTCTCCAGCAGGTCCACCACCGGTACCAGGCCTTCGATGGGGCGCACGTGGGGATTGTCCCCGGGGTTCTCGACGTAGTAGGAGTGGGGGCGGTTCAGCCGTCGGGTGCGTTCCTCCTCCGCTCCGAAGTTCGCGGTAGCGAAGCCTTCGATCACCACCTTGTCGAGGTCCTCGATGCCGCGCCGGCGCAGGCCCTCCAGGTACTCCGGGTGCGATTTGACGAGGTCCTGGATCTCCTCGATCTCCTCGGGAAGGACCCGGATCTGCACGCCCTCCACGTGCTTCCAGTCGAGCACCCGGTCCTCCGAGAGCGACACGACCCCCTCGAAGGTGCGTCCGGTCGCGCGCTCGAGCACCACGACGAAGGCCTCGCGGGCGAAGGCGGCGCCCGGTGCGAAGCCGCGTACCGCCGCCTTGTCCGGCTCGTGCAGCGTGACGGTCTCGAAGAGCCACTGTGCGTCCCGCCCCTTCTCCCGGCGAAGGATCGCCACTGCCTGCCGCAACTCCTCCGCGCCCAACGGGTCGAGGGGATGGGAGACGAAGTCGACGACGGGAAATTCGTCGCGCGCACGCACCTGGGCCATCGGGGCACTCCTGCTGACGGTGTTTCCCCGGACTCTACCAGAAGGCCGTGGCGCGCCTCGATGCGCCCCCGGGGAGCCGCAGGGCCATTTCGTGCTGACGCGGACGGCGTTGGTGACCCACCGGTGCGCCCTCA
>CAYFYD010000306.1:0-5443 GCA_964347195.1 uncultured Ectothiorhodospiraceae bacterium | reverse complement strand
CGCCTGATTCCAGTACTTCGAACCCCGCAACTCGACTTCTGAATGGTCCTGTCGGAGTCGGGGACACGCTTGCGCGGGAATGAGGGATGCCCGCAGGATCCCGGCCTCCGTCGTTTCCGCGATGGACTGTCCTCGCGAGAGCGGGACGGGAACGAGCAAGAACCGGTCCCGGCCGTGCTTGAGAGGACGGCGAAAATCGTGTCGCCATGATGGAGGTTCCGCCGCTGCATCGAAACGAGCTCCTCAGTGACCGGAACTGTGAGTGGCGTCCACGGTGAGGTTGGAAACTTGAATTCGATCAAGGTCCCTGGTCAGGCTGAAGCCATGTCGGAGAAGGCACTCCTCGAGGGACGGCGCGCCCTCGTCACCGGCGCGAGCGGTGCCATCGGCGGCGCCATCCGCGCCGAATTCGAGCGCCACGGAGCCGAGTGCGTCGGGGTGGACCTGACGCCGGGCCCGGAGGTCATCGCCTGCGACGTGAGCGACGAGGCTTCGGTGGACGCGGCCTTCGAAGAGGCGCTGCGGGGCGGGCGCTTGAGCGACGTCGTGCATGCGGCGGGCATCGTCTCGGTCGGGCCGGTGGCGGAGCAGTCGCTCGCGGAGTTCCGCCGGGTCATCGACGTCAACCTCGTCGGCACTTTCCTGGTCGCCCGCGAGGCCGCCCGCCGGGTCGAAGACCACGGCGCCATCACCCTCATCTCCTCGCAGGCGGGCTTGAAGAGCGGTGCCTTCTGGAGCGCCTACTCGGCCGCCAAGGCGGGGGTGCTGCGCATTGCGGAGTCCCTCGCGCTCGAGCTCGCTCCGCGCGGGGTGCGCGCCAACGCGGTCTGTCCCGGGGAGGTCGAGACCACGATGATCGTCGACGCGATGGCCGCCATCGCGAAGCTGCGCGCCACCGCGCCCGAGGCGGTGCGCAGGGCCTACACCGACGAAATACCGCTCGGACGCTTCGCGACCCCGGAAGAGGTCGCTCGGGTCTGCGTGTTCCTGGCCTCGCCGCTCGCGGACTACGTCACCGGGAGCGCGCAGACCGTGGACGGCGGGCTGCTCTCGCGATGAGCGAGGCGCTGCCCCCGGGGATCGAGACGGTCGCGGTGTGCGTGCCCGATCACTTCGGGCGCCTCATCGGGAAGCGAGTACCGGCCGAACGCTGGCCGGAGGTCCGGGAACGCGGGTTGCCGATGCCGAACTTCCACCTCGTCACCGGCGTGGACAACGTGCCCTATCCCGACCTCGCGGTCACCGGCTATCACACCGGCTTTCGCAACGGCCGGCTCGCGCCTTGCGCGGACGCGACGTTCCGGCTCGCCACCGAGCCCTCGACCCTCTTCGCGCTCTCCGATGCCCTCGATGGGGACGGGAAGCCGGTGGAGGAGGCGCCCCGGCGCATTCTCGAAGGACAGTTGTCACGGCTCGCCGAACGCGGCATCCGGGCCCGATTCGCGGCGGAGCTCGAGTTCTACCTCTTCCGCACCACCTACGAGCACGCAGCCCGCCGGGACTACCGGTACCTGCGACCCTACTACCACCTCCACGCGGACAACGACATCCTGCTTTCGGGATACGCCGAGGGCTTCCTTTCCTCGGTACGCGCCGCGATGCGGGAAGCCGGCATCGGCTGCGACACCACCCAGGGCGAGGGGGGAGAGGGTCAGTACGAGATCAATATCCCCCCGGCCGCACCGCTCGCGATGGCCGACCGAACGGTCGTCTTCAAGCACCTCGTCAAGGCGCAGGCCCGCGCGCAGCGCCTCGCCGCGACCTTCATGGCCAAGTGGGGCACGGGGCGAGTGGGCTCGGGCGGTCACGTCCACGTCTCGCTCGAGGACGAGGCAGGCAGCCCGCTGCTCGGAGCTTTCGAGGACTCCTGCCCGAGCGGCCCCGGGGCCGCCTTCGTCGCCGGCCTGCTCGAGTACGCGGGCGCCTTCTGTCTCCTGCATGCCCCCTTCGCCAACTCCTACCGCCGCCTGCTGCCCGACAGCTTCGCGCCCGCCAACGCGAGCTGGGGTTTCGACAACCGCTCGGTGCTCGTGCGGATGGTGCGCGGCGGGGACGGGGTGCGGCTCGAGTTCCGGCTCCCGGGGGCGGACGCGAACCCCTGTCTCAGCTTCGCCGCCCTGCTCGCCGCGGGCATCGAAGGCGTGGACCGCGAGCTCGCCCTGCCGGCGCCCACGACCGGGAACGCATACGGGAGCGGCGCGCCGGCCTTGCCCGGAGACCTCACCGAGGCGGTGCAGGCTTTCGAGGCTTCCCGCGTTGCCGCGCGCGCCTTCGGGCCCGCGGTGCACCGCCACCTGCTCGACCACGGGCGGCGGGAGCGCGACGCGACCCGCCGGGCGGTGAGCGACTGGGAGCTGGCGCGCGGCTTCGAGCGCGCCTGAGCTTGGCCCGGGCGCCCGATCCGCCTCTCGGGGACGAGCCGAGCGCGGTCGCCGCCATGCTCCGGGTTCGGGGCCGTCGGTGCACCTGTCCACCCGGGTTCGGGTAGCGCGCATGGATTCCCGCCCCCCCGATCGGAGTCGGGGACGAGCTTCGCGGGAATCCATCGATTGGCTGGGGCGCAAGTTTGCTCACCGATCACGGATGCGCTCCGGCCGGAGCTTGCGCGTGGCTTCGAGCGTGCTCGAGCCTGGCTCCCGGCGGCCTCGGGCCGCCGGCTCAGGGGGCGGGCGCGGCGAAGGGGTGCGCGAGCTTCGCCCTATCCCAGCGTGCCGGAGCAGAGCTCGTTGATCGCGTAGCCCGTGTCGGAACCCTCGCCCCGATGCACGGTCATGCGACAGAAACGTTGCCGCAACCGGGAATCCATTTCCGTCGAACGAAGCACGGTGTCCCAGACCCCGAGCTCTTCGAGCTCCACGTCGTAGCGTTCGCCGTCGATCACGCCGTAGGCATGGTCGTCCCGGTGACAGGAATCGGGCACCGCGGCCTCGTGCACCACGCCATCGGCGCCCATGGTGCGGAAGTAGGAGTGATCGTGGAACCCGAAAGTGGCCTGCGCCGTCCACAGCGACCAGCTATGGTCATCGAGCGTCCCCTGGACGAACCGGTATCCCCAGTACCGAACGGGATCACCACGAAAGTCATAGCGTTTGCAGTAGGCCAGTCCTCGCAGGGACCGGCTCCGATAGCGCACCGCCGCCTCCATGTCGGGATGGTGGAGCCCGGGTCCGATCGCGGACGGGCCGTACATGGTGTGCCGGGGAGTCAGGGTCAGCGACAGATCGTCTCCCACACGTATCGAGACCGCTTCGTCCGGCGCCGACAGCACGAAGTCGGGGCCGCGCAGATCGGCGTAGGGCGCGGCGCTCTGCTCCAGTGCCTCGGCGCGGTTGACCAGCTCCACGACGTCTCCGTCGTGGACCCAGGCCGAGTGGTGCCACAGCGAGCGGGTCCGGAAAACCCGTACCGCGAACACCTTGTCCTCACAGAAGGCGTGATACTGGAGGCTGTCGTGCCAGCCACTGCCGAAGGGTATTTGAAACACTGAAGTACCTCCCGGGGGAACATGCGGAATCCTGATTACGCACCGTCCTCAGCCCGGCGGCGGACCCGCCAGGGGACCGAGTGCGGAAGCCCGCCGGCGAGCACGAGAGGACCCGCCCGCCCGCCGGAGGGGTCGCAGTGTCCCGGCTGAGCTCGGGAATGCGCGGCCCGGCGGTCGTAAAGCTGAGCTTCGTACGTCATCAGGTACGGAGTTGGCCGGCAACCCTGGACCCGAGCGCGTCCTGCAGCTCGGGGTGGCGGAGATGCAGCCCCAGGTGCTGCTGGAGGGCGTACGCGGCCCGCAGCAGGCCCGCTTCATCGAAGGGCCGGGCCGCGAGCTGCAATCCGATCGGCAGCCCGGCGGCGCTGAATCCGCAGGGCACGGAGAGCGCGGGGCAGGCGGCGAGGTTGAAGATCTCGAGCGGAGCGGAACGGGAGGGGCTGGTGAGCATGAAGGGGTCGAAGTCGGCGACGGGTTGCGCGGGGCCGCTCGCGGCGGGGAGGGCGAGCAGGTCCACGCGCTCGAAGAGGGCGGCCACCTCGCGCCGGGCACGACTGCGCAGGCGCTGGGCCTGGATGTATTCCTCCGCGCTGAAGAGAGCGCCGAGGCAGATGTACATGCGGAACACCCGGCCCAGACTCCGGGCCTGCCGCTCGAGCGCCTCGCGGTAGATGGCGAAGCCCTCGGAGAGGTAGAGGATGCAGTTGGCGACGTGCATCTCCTCGAAGTGGGGGACGCGCACCTCTTCCACGACCGCGCCGAGCGTTTCGAGCTCCGCAATCGCCCGCTCGACCGCATGCCTCGTTTCCGGCTCCGCGCCCTCGAAGCCCTGTCGGAGCACGCCCACCTTCAGCCCGTGCACCTCTTCGCGCAGCGCGGCCCGGTAGTCCGGCACCGGCGCACGGGAGCTGGTGCGGTCCTTCGGGTCGTGCCCGGCGATGACCCCGAGCATGAGCGCCGCGTCCTCGACGCAGCGCGTCATCGGACCCAGGTGGTCGATGGACCAGGTGAGCGGGATCACGCCGTGACGGCTCACCCTCCCGTAGGTCGGCATGAGTCCCACGACGTTGTTGTAGGAGGCGGGGAAGCGGATGGAGCCGCCGGAATCCGACCCGCAGGCGCCCGCACAGAGGCCGGCGGCGACCGCCACTCCCGATCCGCTGCTCGACCAGCCCGGCGCGCAGTCGAGGTTCCAGGGATTGCGGGCCTCTTCGCCGAAGCCGGGCGCTCCGGTCATGGCGAGCTCGCTCATGGTGAGCTTGCCGAGGAGGACGGCGCCGGCCGCTTCGAGGCGTGCGCTCACGGTGGCGTCGCGCGAGGGGACCCGGTTCCGGTAGATGCGGGAGCCCCCGGTGGTGGGAATGCCGGCGGTGTCGAAGATGTCCTTGAGCGCGACCGGAATGCCGTGCAGCGGTCCGCGCCACTCGCCCCGCTGCATCTCCGCCTCCGCGCGGCGCGCGCTCGCGAGGGCCTTTTCGCTCGCCACGTGGAGGTAGCTGTGGAGGCGGCCGTCGTGCGCCTCGATCCGATCCAGGCAGGCCCGGGTGAGCTCCACCGGCGAGAGGTCGCCGGCACGAAGGCGGGCGCCTGCCTCCTCGATCGAGAGGTAGCAGAGCTCGGTGGAGATGCTCACTCTCCCGGGCCGCTCCCGGGGCGTCCCGGCAGGAACGCGGTGCCCACCTCCTCGCCTTCGAGGTCGAGAGCGAGGAGGGCTCCGAGCTAAGGCCGGTAGCCCTCGAAGGCCCGGTGCACCCACTGCCGCTCTTCCGCGCTCAGCACGAGGCCGGCGCGCTCGAGCAGCACCTGAAGGTCGGCTTCGTCCATGGAGTCGGTCGTGCGAGGCGCGGAGGATGGCGTGTGCGGCCGGATTCTACCCCGGCGGGGCCCCCGGTGCGGCGGCAAGAACATTCGGAAGTCGATGTCGGGCGCTCGTCCGGGCATCCGAGCCCGTCATTCCCG
>CAYFYD010000305.1:0-5470 GCA_964347195.1 uncultured Ectothiorhodospiraceae bacterium | reverse complement strand
CCTGCGGGCGGAAGAGCAGGAAGACGAGAGCGAGGACGTAAGCGAACCAGTTCTCGATCGCGCCGCCCACCAGCGGACCCCAGTACACCTCCCCCAGCTTCTCCCCCACCCCGATGATGAGGCCGCCGACGATGGCGCCGGGGACGGAGGTGAGCCCTCCGAGGATGAGCACCGGAAGGGCCTTGAGCGCGATGAGCGAGAGCGAGAACTGCACGCCGCTCTTCGCCCCCCACATGATCCCGGCCACGAGCGCGACCACGCCGGAGACCGACCACACCACCACCCAGATCGTGCGCAGCGAGATCCCGACCGCCATCGCGGCCTGGTGATCGTCGGCCACCGCGCGGAGCGCGCGGCCGATGGTGGTGCGGTGGAAGAAGAGCGCGAGACCGAGCACCATCACCGCGCCGATCGCGGCCGCCCACAGGTCGAACTCGTTCAGCAGCATCGCATCGCCGCCGAGCGACACCTCGAAGGACCGTTCCGGGATACCGACGTCGAGGCGCTTGACGTTGCTCCCCCACAGGGTCTCGCCGAACCCCTCGAGGAAGAAGGTCAGCCCGATCGTCGCCATGAAGAGAATGAAGGGGTCCTGGTTGACGAGAGGGCGCAACATGACCTTCTCGATCGCCATCGCGAGCAGCACCATGACCCCGACGGTGATCGCGATGGCGATCCAGGTGGGCACCCCGCGCTCCTGCAGTCCGACCAGGGTGAGGGCCGCGAAGAGCACCATGACCCCCTGCGCGAAATTGAAGGTGCCCGAAGCCTTGAAGATGAGGACGAAGCCGAGCGCCACCAGCGAGTACATGATTCCGGTGAGGAGACCGGTCGCGACCACCTCCGCAAAGAACACCGGGTACTCCGCCATCTCGGCGAAGGGGACGATGAACAGCGCGTTCAGGGTTTCCATGACGACCCGGTCAATCGTGCACGGTGCCGAGGTAGGCGTCGATCACGAGGGGATCGCGGCGCACTTCGTCCGGCGTGCCGTCCGCGAGCAGGCGCCCGTAGTCGAGCACCACCACGCGGTCCGAGATGTCCATCACCACGCCCATGTCGTGCTCTATGAGCACCACCGTGGTGCCGAGCTCGCCGTTCACATCGAGGATGAAGCGGCACATGTCCTCCTTCTCCTCGGTGTTCATGCCCGCCATCGGCTCGTCGAGCAGCAGCATGTCGGGCTCCGCCGCGAGCGCCCTTCCGAGCTCGACGCGCTTCTGCAGACCGTAGGGAAGGCGGCTGACCGGGGTCTTGCGGATGGCCTGGATCTCCAGGAAGTCGATGATGCGCTCGACGAACTCCCGGTGTTCCATCTCCTCCCGGCGGGCCGGACCGACGTACAGAGCCTGGAGCAGGAAGTTGCTCTTCATCGCGAGGTTGCGCCCGGTCATGATGTTGTCGAGCGTCGTCATGCCCCGGAAGAGCGCGATGTTCTGGAAGGTGCGCGCGATGCCCTGCGCCGCCGCCTCGTGGGTGCGCATCCGCCGGCGGGTCACCCCCTTGAAGGTAATGGTGCCGTCCTGGGGATGGTAGAAGCCGTTGATCACGTTGAGCATCGAGCTCTTGCCGGCGCCGTTCGGCCCGATGATCGCCCGCACCTCGCCCCTGCGCACGTCGAAGGAGACCCCCGACAGCGCCTGCACGCCCCCGAAGTGGAGGCTGACGTTCTCCACCTCGAGGATCGCCTCCGAGGCGGCGGTGCCGGCCGGCGCCATTGCCTAGCTCGCCCTCGCCAGCGCCGGCACCGGTGCCAGGTCGCGGATCTCGAGCTCGGCTTCGATGCTCCCGGTGCGCCCGTCCTCGAAGGTCACTTCGGTCCGGGTGCGGCAGGTGCGCTGCCCTCCGTAGAGCGCGTCGACCAGCTCGCGATAGCGCTCGGCCACGAAACGGCGCCGGATCTTGCGCGTCCTCGTCAACTCCCCGTCGTCCGCGTCGAGCTCCTTGTGCAGACAGATGAAGCGCGTGACCTGTGACCCCGCGAGCTGCACGTCGGAGGCGAGGTCCGCGTTCACGCGGGCCACGCAGTCCTGCACGATGTCCAGCACCCGCGGGTGCGCGGCGAGCTCCTGGTAGCTCGCGTAGGCGACGTTGTGACGCTCCGCCCAGCTTCCCACCGCCTCCAGGTCGATGTTCACGAGCGCCGCAACGTGCTCCCGCCCGTCGCCGAAGGCGACCGCCTCCTTGATCTGGGGGAAGAACTTGAGCTTGTTCTCGATGTACTTCGGCGCGAACAGGGTGCCGTCCCCGAGCCGGCCGACGTCCTTGGCGCGGTCGATGATCTTGAGGTGTCCGTCTTCGTCGATGAAGCCCGCGTCGCCGGTGTGCACCCAGCCCTCGGGAGTCTTCGTCCGCGCGGTCGCCTCGGCGTCCTTGTAGTACTCGTGGAACACGCCGGGACCGCGGTAGAGCACCTCGCCGTCGTCATTGATCCTGAGCTCGACTCCGGGGGCCGGGGTCCCCACGGTGTCGGACTTGATCTCCCCGTCGGGCTGGATGGTCACGAACACGGTGGACTCGGTCTGCCCGTAGAGCTGCTTGATGTTGACGCCGAGCGCGCGGTAGAAGTCGAAGATGTCGGGACCGATCGCCTCGCCCGCGGTGTAGGCGACGCGGATCCTGGAGAAGCCGAGGGTGTTCTTGAGCGGTCCGTACACCAGCAGATCGCCGAGCGCGTAGAGCATGCGATCGCGCAGCGGCACCGCTGCGCCGTCGAGGAGCGCAATGCCCGCGCGCCGCGCCACGTCCATGAAGTAACGGAACATCCTGCGCTTGACTCGGCCCGCATCCTCCATCCGGATCGTCACCGTGGTGAGCAGGCTCTCGAAGATGCGGGGTGGGGCGAAGAAGTAGGTCGGCCCGATCTCGCGCAGGTCTTCCAGCACCGTGGCGCCGCTCTCCGGACAGCTCACGCAGAAACCCGCGACGTAGGACTGGGCGAAGGAGAAGATGTGGTCGCCGACCCAGGCCATGGGCAGGTAGGCGAGCACTTCGTCGTGGGGACCGAGGCCCTCGAACGCAGCCCCCCGTTCCGCCATCCTGACCACGTTGTCGAAGAGCAACACTACTCCCTTGGGGTTGCCGGTCGTCCCCGAGGTGTAGAGGATGATGCAGGCGTCCGAACCCCGGCCCCTGGCGACTTCCGCGTCCCAGAAGGCGCCGTCACGACGGTGGCGCTCGCGCCCCTTCGCCTGCACGTCCGCATAGGACGTAAGCGCCGGCAGGTCGTAGTGGCGCATGCCGCGCGGATTCACGTAGACGATCTTCTCGAGCCGGGGACAGGCGTCGCGGAGCTCGAGCAGCTTGTCGACCTGCTCCTGGTCCTCCGCGACCGCGATGCGCGCCTCCGCGTGCCGCATCACGTAGCCGAGCTCCCTGGCCACCGAGTCCTGGTACATCGGCACCGGGATCCCGCCGAGAGACTGCGCCGCGCACATCGCCGCATAGAGGCGGGGACGGTTGTCGCCGATGACGGCGAGGCGGTCGCCGCGCTCGAAGCCGAGCTCCGCGAGCCCGCAGGCGAGCTCCCGCACCTCTTCCTCGCGCGCGCGCCAAGTCCAGGACTGCCAGATCCCGAACTCCTTCTCGCGCAGCGAGAAACGCTCGGAATGCTCGCGCGCGTTGCGCTCGAGCAGCTTGGGAAAAGTGTCGAGGGTGCCGGAGGAAGACTCCGTGCCTGCTCCCCTTGCCGCCATGTCCCCCCCGGATTCGGCAGGCTCCGAACGACGGATTCTAATCCCGGACCGGGAATCCATGAAATCCGGGAGCTCGTGCGAACAGGACCATTCAGAAGTCGCGTTGCGGGGTCCGAAATACTGGAATCAGGAATGGATTCCCGCTTCCGCGGGAATCCATTCCGGTCAACGAATCCCGAAACTCGGAGTCTGAAGCCATCATGCCGACTCTTGAAGAGCCTTGGGGACTTCATCAAACCGGAGAGCACGCGCATCCTTGCCGTCCGGCGTTACGAGAGAGCGTGTCGAGGCATGTTCTTCCTCGATGCCGAAGCCGAAGGCGAGGGGCCGTGTTCCCACCGATGTCGTACATCACACGCGGCCCGCGAGGATGAGAGCGAGCGCGACCGCGAGCAGGATGCTGCCCACGACGATGTTGGCAACCGGCATCAGGAAGCGCGGTCGGTCCGCACCGGGCGGCGGTGCCGTAGGCGCGGGGCGTTCCCGCAGACCCTCCGTCCGCGCGCGAAGCACCCGCGTCGTCGCTTCGCCGAGCAGGGCGGCGAACACGATGGCGCCGCCGGCCAGCGTGTACCCGCTCGGCACCTCGTCGAATCCGATCCAGACCCAGAGCGGAGCCAGCACCGTCTCGGTCAGGGTGAGAAAAGCGAGCACTCCCGCCGGGACATAGCGCCCGCCCATCAGGAAGAGGGCAGCGCCGGCGGAGGTCAGCACCCCGCCGGAGATGAAGGCGATGCCCACTTCCTCGAGCGGTACGCCGACCGCGCCCTCGCTGAGGGCGAAGCCCGCCACCACAGTGAACATCGCCCCCCACAGGGTCATCGGCAACATGTGGAGCCCGCCGCCCCAACGGGCGACGACCGCCATGCCCGCGAACCCGAGCATGGTCAGGAAGGAGAAGATCTGACCGGCGAGGTTGCCGCCGAACACCCCCTCGGAGCTCATGACGCCGATCCCGAACAACGCCACCAGCATCGCGACGAGGGTGCGCACCGCAATCCGCTCCCGCATCACCGCGAACGCGATGACCGCGGCGAAGAGGGGCGACGCGGCGAGGAAGAAGGTCACGTTCGCGACCGTGGTGTGGCCGAGCGAGAAGATGAAGGCAGTGCTCGCCACGAGGTGGCAGATACCCCCCACGAAGGCCGCCGTGCCCGCTCGCCGGAAGGCCCGGACCACGCGGCCGCGGTTGATGACCGCGACGAGCGTGAAGACCACGATGAGCTGGCTCACCGCCCGCCAGAACACGATCTGCTCCGACGATGCGGACTCGAACATGCGGATCGTGAAGCCCTGGAGGCTCCACACGACGCCGGCGAAGAGCACCATGGTGACGCCGCGGGCCTGGGTGGGAGACTGCGAAACCACGAAACGAAAGCCGGCCCGGGCTGACCTTGGTTCCTTTGGTGCGTAGCCGCGGACAATACACCATCCGGGCGCTGCGGATGTTCGTTCCCACGCTCCTCTGATCAGGGCCATTTCATGCTGGCGCGAACGGCGTTGGTGCCCCCCGGTGCGCCTTCATTCGCCCTGCTCACCCCTCGCTTGCAGGCTTTCCGCGTCGCCGAACGCCCCGAATCGTCCATGGGCGCCCTCCCGCCGGCCCCGAGGCACAGGTCGAGACGCAGCATGAACGACCCTGCTCCTCTGGTGCTCGCCGGCGGGCTTGCGCGCTCCGTCCCTCGTCGTCTCCGCCGCCGGGCCGAGGAGGGGCGTCATCAGCAGCAATTCTCATTTTGGCGCCTGACTTCACCCTGAGCCGCAAGCCGTCTTCT
>CAYFYD010000304.1:0-5508 GCA_964347195.1 uncultured Ectothiorhodospiraceae bacterium | reverse complement strand
TCTTCAAAAGTGACTTTTGAAGAGCCCTGAGACCTGCCCCGGCTTCGTTGACGCCTTTCCGGCCCCCTCCTACCATCCCGGGCTCACCGGGCGATACGCTTTGAAGCACAGCAGAAGGAGGATGGAACATGCGAGTGACACGAGGGGCGGGGCTCGGCCTCGCGGCGGCGGCAGCGACTGCGCTGGCCTTTGGTGTACCCGGCAGTGCGGCGGCGGATGAAGGCAGGCCGGGAGGCACCCTGGTGGCGGCGTTCTCCGCCGACCCGGGCGGCTTCGATCCGGCCCGTGGGCCGAGCGGCATGTCGCACGTAGTGATCGAGCAGGTCTACTCGACGCTGCTGAATCTGGACGAGAACGCGAAGCCCTACGCGGGGATCGCCGAGAGCTGGTCGGTGGCGGAGGACGGCCTTTCCTGGACCTTCACCCTGCGCCCCGGCCTCACCTTCCACAACGGGGAGGCGTTGACGGCGGAGGATGTGGTCTATTCCTTCGAGCGCATTCTCGACCCGGACTCGGGTTACGCCTACCGTTCGCAGATCGAGACGATCGACACGGTCACGGCGATCGACGATCTGAACGTCCGCTTCGATCTGAACCGCGTGACCGGGCCCTTCGAGATCTACATGGCCTTCCCGGGCTCCTCCATCGTGCCCAAGGACCTCGTGGAGTCGGGATGGGACCTCAACGCGCAGCCGGTAGGAAGCGGGCCCTTCGAGTTCGTCTCCTACACCCCGCGCGACTCGATCGTCTTCGAACGCAACGACGACTACTACGAGGAGGGACGGCCCTGGTTCGACGGCATGGTCTATCGCGTCATCTCCGATCCGACCGCCTTGTCGAACGGGCTCAAGTCCGGGGAGATCCACTTCTCCAACGAGGTGCCGCCCAAGGACTGGAACGCGATCACCACCCAGGCCGGCATGGTGGACGCTTCCATCGAGGGGTCACGCTACTTCTGGATGGTCCCGAACCACGAACGCGGGGAGCTCGGCAACCCCCTCGTGCGGCAGGCGATCGCCCACGCTCTCAATCGCGCGGCGATCGTGCGCGGGGCCTTCTACGGGCAGGCGACGGCGATTCTCGGCGGCGTGATCCCGGAGTGGAACTGGGGCTACGCGGGTCTCGAGGAGTTCGATCCCCAGGGCGACATCGAGAAGGCCAAGGCGTTGCTCGCGGAAGCCGGCGTGGCGCCGGGCACGCCGATCAGCCTGACGATGGTCTCCTCCTGGCCGCCGATGATGTCGATGGCGCCGATCATCCAGGCCAACCTCTCCCGGATCGGCTTCGACGCGACTATCGATACCATGGAAGTACCGCGCTACTGGGACGAGGTCTGGGGACCGAGCAACTTCGACCTCACCGTGATGTACTGGCTGTCCCCGCTCGCGGACCCGGACGACTTCGTCACCAACACCTACGCGACGACCTCGGCGGTGAACGTGCAGAAGGGCGGCTCGAAGAAGATGGACGACCTGATGCTGGCGGCGAAGTCCGCGGTCACCATCGAGGAACGCAAGGCGCTCTACCGGCAGCAGCAGGAGCTTTCGCTCGAGGACATGGACGTGATCCCGCTGGTCAACGGCTGGGTGCTCACCGCACACAGCGATCGGCTGAAGAACTTCAAGCCGATGCGCACCGGTTTCCTGAAGACGCTCAAGGACGCCTGGCTGGAATGACCGGCCGCTATGTCGCGGCGCGGGCGGGAGCCTCGTTTCCCGCCCGCACCGGGGCATGAAATCCTGATGTTGCGCCTCGTCCTGGGGCGCCTCGCCTCCTTCGTTCCGACGCTCTTCGTGGCGTCGCTCGTCCTGTTCCTCGCGGTCAATGTGGTGCCGGGCTCGGCCGCGCGATCGGCGCTCGGGATACACGCGACGCCGCAGGCGCTCAAGCGTTTCGAGCACCAGCACGGCCTGGACCGGCCTCTCGCCGTGCAGTACGTGGAATGGGCGGGCAAGGCACTGCGGGGCGATTTCGGCACCTCCTTCCAGAACGCGGTCGCGGTGGGCCCGGACCTGCGCAAGCGGATCCCGGTGACCCTCCAGCTCGCCGGCATGGCGTTCCTGGTCGCCGTCGCGATCGCCATCCCGCTCGGGCTGCTCGCCGGTTTCAGGCACCAGAGCGGGACCGACGGCGTCGTCACCACGCTCGCGACGCTCTTCGGCTCCACCCCCAACTTCTGGCTCGCGACGCTGCTCATCTACCTGTTCTCGCTGCGTCTCGGGTGGTTGCCGACCGGGGGCTACACGCCCTGGTCCGAAGACCCCGTCGCGAACCTGCGGGGCATGCTGCTGCCCTGCATCGCGCTCGGCGTGGTGTCCTCGGGTCTGCTGATCCGGATCATGCGCACCGCGGTGATCGAGGTGATGTTCTCCAACTTCATCGAGACCGCGCGTTCCAAGGGCGTCTCCAACCTGCGGCTGGTCACCGCGCACGTGGTGCGCAACGCCCTCATCCCCTTCTTCACGGTCAGCGCGGTCGAGTTCGGCTTTCTCGTCGGCAGCGTCGTCATCATCGAAGACGTGTTCCGCATTCCGGGGATCGGCTCGCTCGTGCTCGTCGGCATCATCAACCGCGACTATCCGGTGCTCCTCGCGGCGGCGATGTCCGTCACCGTCATCGTGCTGATCGTCAACCTGCTCGTCGACCTCGCGGCGCAGATCATCGATCCGCGTCAGGTGCACGTGGGCCACTGACGGTGTTCCGGCGCATCAACTGGCGCCGCTACGGTCTGGTGATCGTCACCCTTCCCGTGGTGACCCTGGTGTTCATCGCGTCCGCCTTCGCGCCGCTGATCGCGCCCTACGACCCCTATGCGCTCGACGTGCTGGTGATGCTCGAAGGACCGAGCGAAGCGCATCTCCTCGGTACGGACGAGCTGGGAAGGGACATCCTCTCCCGGGTAATCCAGGCGTCCCGGATCTCCATCGTCGTGGGTCTCGTGGCGGTCGCGATCGGCGCGCTCGGCGGCACGCTCATCGGCATGCTCGCCGCCTGGTTCGGCGGGAAGATCGACGCGGTGCTGATGCGCTTCATGGACATCGTGTTCTGCTTTCCCGCGATCCTGCTCGCGGTCATCCTGATGGCCAATCTGGGGACCTCGGTCCTCAACGCGATGCTCGCGATCGGCATCATCTTCATCCCCGGCTTCGCGCGGCTCACCCGGGCGGTGGCACAGACCGTGCAGCGCCAGCCCTTTCTCGAGGCCGCGATCTGCCTGGGCGTGCCAGGCCGGCGCATCGTGATGCGGGAGATCCTGCCCAACGTGATCGGTCCGGTGCTGGTGGAGGCGGCGGTGGCCTTCTCCTACGCGGTCCTCCTCGAATCCGCCCTCTCCTTTCTCGGCCTCGGCGCACAGCCGCCGGAGCCGTCCTGGGGCAACATGATCAACACCGGCCGGGGCTTCATCGACCAGGCGCCCTGGATCAGCCTCGCGCCGGGCGCCGCTCTCTTCCTCACCGTCTTCAGCTTCAACCTGCTCGGTGACGGGTTGCGCGACGTGCTGGACCCGAAGCTCCGTGGCTGAAGGGGCCGCGCCACGGGGAGGGGACGGCGGTCGCACCCTGCTCGCGGTCGAGGGTCTTCGCATCGAGCTCGAGCAGCGGGCTGCGCCGCCGGCGCCGATCGCTCGTGACGTGTCCCTGCGCGTCGGCGAGGGCGAGATCGTGGGCCTCATCGGCGAGTCCGGAAGCGGCAAGACGATGACCGCCAAGTCCTTGATAGGCTTGCTGCCCGAGCGGATACGGGTCGTTGCGGGCCGGGCGATCTACCGGTCGCAGGACCTCCTCGCGCTCACCCCGCGGCAGATGCGCGCGGTGCGCGGGGCCGGGATCGCGCTCATTCCCCAGGACGCGCTGCACGCGCTCAATCCGGTGCAGGTGGTCGGACGGCAGGTGGGAGAGCCGGTCGAAGTGCATTCGCGCCGCCGGGCCTCCGATATCCGGGACCTCGTGGTGCGCCTGCTGGAACGGGTGCGGATCCCGAACGCCCGGGCGCGCACCGGCGACTATCCGCACCAGTTCTCCGGGGGGATGCAGCAGCGTGCGCTGACCGCGATGGCGTTGTCGATGGAGCCGCCGCTGATCCTCGCCGACGAGCCCACGACCGCCCTCGACGTCACCATTCAGGCCGAGATCATCGCCCTCATCCGGGACTTGAGGGCGCAGACCGGTACCAGCTTCCTGTTCATCTCGCACGATCTCGGTCTCGTCTCGAGTCTCTGCGACCGCATCTACGTCATGTATGCGGGAGAGATCGTCGAGAGCGGCGCGCGCGGTGACATCTTCGGCCGGCCCCGCCATCCCTACACGCGCGCGCTGATGGGGGCCGCGCCCCGCCTGCTCGGGAACCCCGAGCGCCTGGCGACCATTCCCGGGCGCATCCCGCCGCCCTCCGAGGAGATCGCGGGCTGCCGTTTCCGGGACCGCTGCCCCCTCGCCGAGTCCCGCTGCGCCGCGCCTGCGCCGCTCCGGGGGGTCGCCGCGGGCCATGCCGTCCGCTGCTGGCTGGCCTGAGGATGCTGGTACGCGCACAGAACCTGAGGAAGACCTTCCGGGCCGGGGGCCTGTTCCGGCGCGGCACCGGAGTCCTCGCCCTCGACGGCGTGTCGTTCGCGCTCGCGGAGGGCGAAGCGCTCGGCGTGGTCGGAGAATCGGGCTCGGGCAAGTCCACACTGTTGCGGACCATCCTGCGCCTTGCGCCCTACGATGCGGGCTCGATCACCTTCGACGGCGCCGAGATCGCCACCATGGACCGGGCCGCCCTCCGGCGTTTCCGCCAGCGCGTCCAGCCGGTGTTCCAGAACCCCTGGTCGACCTTCAACCCGCGTTTCTCGGTCGGGGCGTCCGTCGCGCTCGGATTCGAGCTGCTCGGGAAGGTCGGGAAGGCCGCGATTCCCGGCGAGGTGGCACGGCTCTTCGACGATGTCGGCCTGGACCCGGACCTGGCCCGGGCGCTGCCGCACCAGCTCTCGGGCGGCCAGCGCCAGCGCGCGGCGATCGCCCGGGCGCTCGCGGTGAAGCCCGATCTCCTGCTTCTCGACGAGCCCACGTCGGCTCTCGACGTCTCCGTGCAGGCGCAGGTGCTCAACCTCTTCAAGGACCTGCAGCGCCGCTACGGCTTCTCGCTGGTGCTCGTCACCCACGACCTGCCCGTCGTCACCTTCATGTGCGACAAGGTGCTGGTCATGAAGTCCGGCGCGATCGTCGAGCAGGGAGAGACCGGCACGCTCGTCCGCGACCCCGGGTCGGAGTACACGCGCAAGCTGGTGTCCTCGGCGCTGTAGACGCTTCGACTCCGGAGCCGGCCGCCGCTGTCAGGAACAAATAGTCTGTCCGGTGTTGTAGCACATCGATTGTCCGGTTTGATGGGGTCTCCGAAGGAGGAGGCTCATGACCCGAACCCAAGTGCTACAGGAGGTTCGACGGATGCAATTTACAGAGGCCTACGGAGGGTGGCAGGCAGGACCATTCAGAAGTCGAGTTGCGGGGTTCGAAGTACTGGAATCAGGCG
>CAYFYD010000303.1:0-5520 GCA_964347195.1 uncultured Ectothiorhodospiraceae bacterium | reverse complement strand
CGCGCACCTCGAAGCCCGCGCGCTCGCGGGTCAGGCCGCCCGGCCCCAGCGCCGAGACCCGGCGCTTGTGGGTGACCTCGGACAGCGGGTTGTTCTGATCCATGAACTGGGACAACTGGCTCGATCCGAAGAACTCCTTCACCACCGCCGACACCGGCTTGGCGTTGATCAGCTCCTGCGGCATCAGCTCTTCGGTCTCCGCGAGGCTCAGGCGTTCCTTCACCGCCCGCTCGACCCGCACCAGTCCGATCCGGAACTGGTTCTCCGCCATCTCGCCGACGCTGCGGATGCGTCGATTTCCGAGGTGATCGATGTCGTCGACGCTGCCGTTGCCGTTCTTGATGTCGATGAGCGTGCGGAGCACGGCCACGATGTCCGATCCCTCGCCGAATCCGGCAACCGCCCGCTTCGAGTGGGCGTCGTTGCGTACCGAGAGATACTTGTAGTCGTACAGGGTGCCGGGGCCGGTCTCGCCGTCGAGGCCCATGCGGCGATTGAACTTCATCCTTCCCACCGGGGAGAGATCGTAGCGCTCCGCGTTGAAGAAGAGGTTGTGGAAGAGGCCCTCCGCCGCCTCCTTGGTCGGCGGCTCGCCGGGACGCATCATGCGGTAGATCTCGACCTGCGCCTCGATCTTGGTGCGGCTCGGATCGATGCCCAGGGTGGAGGAGATGTACGGTCCGCGGTCGACGTCGTTGACGTAGAGGGTGTTTATCGACTCGACGCCTTCGGCCCGGAACCGGGCGAGCGACTGCTCGTTGAGCACCTCGTTCGCATTGGCGATCACTTCTCCCGTCTCGCGACTGATGACGTCGTTGGCGAGGATGCGGTCGTAGCCGTAGTCGTCGACGACATGGAGATCGTGGTGGCCGGCCTTCTCCATGTTCCGGATGTGCCGGTTGGTGATGCGCCGGCCCGCCTCCACCAGGCACTTGCCGTCCCCGTCCATGATGTCGAAGGCGGCAATCTCGCCGCGCAGCCGCTCGGCATTGAGCTCGAAGCGCAGGCCCTGTTCGGTGATGGAGAAGGCGTTGGTCTCGAAGAAGAGCCCCAGGATCTCCTCGGTGGCGTAGCCGAGCGCGCGCAGCAGCACGGTGGCCGGCAGCTTGCGCCGCCGATCGATGCGCACGTGCACGGTGTCCTTGGGATCGAACTCGAAGTCGAGCCACGAGCCCCGGTAGGGAATGACCCGGGCCGAGAAGAGCAGCTTTCCGGACGAGTGGGTCTTGCCCTTGTCGTGCTCGAAGAAGACGCCGGGGGAGCGGTGAAGCTGCGCGACGATGACGCGTTCGGTCCCGTTCACGATGAAGGTGCCGGTCTCGGTCATGAGCGGGATCTCGCCCATGTACACCTCCTGCTCCTTGATGTCCTTCACCGAGCGGGCGCCTCCCGCTTTCTTGTCGTAGAGCACCAGGCGCAGCTTGACGTGCAGGGAGGCGGCGTAGGTATTGCCCCGCAACTGGCACTCCTTGACGTCGAATATCGGCGCGCCGAGCCGGTAGCTCGCGTACTCGAGCCCCGCGTCCCCCGAATAGCTCTCAATCGGGAACACCGACTTGAACGCCGCGTGCAATCCTTTCAGATCACGCTGCCCGGGGGTCTTCCCGGCCTGGAGGAATTCCCGGTACGAATCGATCTGAATCGCCAGCAGATAGGGCGCATCCAGCACACTGCGCCGTTTGCCGAAGTCCTTGCGCACCCTCTTGCGCTCAGTGAAGGAGTATCCCATGCCTTGACCTCGTCACCGTGTTGCCGCCGATCCCGGCCGGCGATCCGATACTCGAAACCCGCACGCGGCCGCGAGCACACCCGCGGCCCCGCATGACGCCCGCCCCGTCTACTTGATCTCGCAGGTGGCGCCCACTTCCTCGAGCTGCTTCGCGACGCTCTCCGCCTCTTCCCGGGGCACGGCTTCCCTGACGTTGACCGGCGCGCTCTCGACGAGCTCCTTGGCCTCCTTGAGACCGAGCGAGGTGATGGCCCGGATCACCTTGATGACCTGCACCTTGCTGGCGCCGAAGCTGGTCATCACCACGTCGAACTCCGTCTGCTCCTCTTCCTGCGCGACCTCGCCGCCACCGGCCGGCGCCGCCGCCACCGCCACCGCGGCCGAGACGCCCCACTTGTCCTCCATCTCCTTGACCAGCCCCACGATCTCCATCAGGGGCTTCGCCTCGAGGGCTTCGATGATCTCCGCGTTTGAAAGTGCCATTTCTCGCTGTCTCCTGTAGGGACTGGGTTCGTATCCGCAGGCCGAAGCTCAGTCGGCGGCCTGCCCTTCCCGGTACGCCTCGAGCACCCGGACCAGACTCGCGTGCGGTTCCGCGAGCGTGCGGACCAGCTTGGTCGCCGGAGCGAGGAGCACCGACATCAGCCGTGCCAGCGCCTCCTCGCGGGTGGGAAGGCTGGCCAGCGCGTCGATCTCGTCCGCTTCGAGCGCCCTGCCGTCGAAGGCCAGGAAGCGCACCACGAGATGCTCGTTGGTCCTGCTGAAGTCCTTGACGACACGCGCCGCCGCTGCCGGCTCCTCGCGCGAGAACGCGAGCACCAGCGGGCCGGTGAGCCGTTCGGACGTGCATTCGAAGCCGGTGTTCTCGAAGGCCCGGCGGGCAAGGGTGTTGCGCACCACCCGCAAGTGGACGTTGGCCTGCTTGGCCTGCGTCCTCAGCTCGCTCATTTCGGCCACGCTCATGCCGCGGTACTCGGCCGCGACCAGCGAATGGGCGTCCCTGGCGATCGCATGCACCTCTTCGACCACCGCTTTCTTGGATTCAAGGGTCAAAGGCACCGGATTACACCTCCGTCAATTGTCCCGCATTCAAGGTGAGCGCGGCATCTGGCAGTCGCCATGTTCCGGACAATGGAAAGCTCCTGATTGCGATCTCCATAAGGTGCAATCAAGTCGAGAGGAACGTCGTCACGCGCTACAGGAACCAATCAATCAATGCCAGTGCAATCAGCATTGCCGGACACCCGCACATCGCCGCGAACAACCACGGCAACCCCCGTTCGAGTGCGATGGTTTCGAAATACGCCCCTGGCGATCCCTGCGCCGGCTCTACATGCCAGCTCGCCCGCGGCGGACGCTCTACCTGGCCAGTCAGCTACCAGCGGCTGAACCAGGCACATGATGCTCGCGCCGAGCTGCACGATCAGCGAAAGGAGCCACAGGTCTATCGTGTGGATGCCGGATGTGTGGAAGACAAAGAAGTTCACGTTCACTGTACCGACAAGGTCGCCTTGTCTACCGGGACTCCCGGGCCTTGGGTGGTAGACACCGAGATCTTCCGGATGTACACACCCTTGGACGTGCTCGGCTTCGCCTTGTTGAGGTCCGAAACCAGCGCCTCCAGGTTCGCGCGCAGGCTCGAGACCTCGAAATCGGCCTTGCCGATGGTGGTGTGGATGATTCCGGCCCGATCGGTCCGATACTGGACCTGGCCCGCCTTCGCCTTCTTCACCGCCCCCGCGACATCGGGAGTGACGGTGCCGACCTTGGGGTTCGGCATGAGCCCTCGGGGGCCGAGGATCCTCCCCAGCGGGCCGACGACGCGCATGGCGTCCGGCGCGGCGATCGCCACGTCGAAGTTCAGCGTCCCGCCCTTCACCGTCTCCGCGAGGTCTTCGAAGCCCACCACGTCGGCGCCCGCCTCGCGCGCCGCGTCCGCGGCCGGCCCTTGCGCGAAGACCGCAACCCGCACGCTCTTGCCCGTCCCGTGCGGGAGCACCGTCGAGCCGCGCACCACCTGATCCGACTTCCGGGGATCGACACCGAGGTTGACGGACACGTCCACCGCCTCCATGAAGCGGGCGGATGCCAGGCTCTTGACGAGGTCGAGCGCCTCGTCGACGGCGTAGGCGTGCTCGCGGTTCACTTTCTCGCGCGCATCGCGCGAGCGCCTGCTTCTCCCGCTCATGGCAGCGCCCCCGCTTCGACTTCCACCCCCATGCTCCGAGCGCTGCCCGCGATGATGCGCACTGCCGCTTCCAGATCGTCGGTGTTGAGATCCGCCATCTTCTTCCTCGCGATCTCCTCGAGCTGGGCGCGGGTGACCGTCCCCTTCTTGTCGGTGTTGGGAGTGGGACTGCCCTTGTCGATCCCGAGCGCCTGGCGCAGCAGCACCGACGCGGGTGGCGTCCGGGTGACGTAGGCGAAGCTGCGGTCGGCGTACACCGTGATCACGCAGGGGATCGGCATCCCGGGCTCGAGGTTCCGGGTCTCGGCGTTGAAGGACTTGCAGAACTCCATGATGTTCACGCCCCGCTGGCCGAGCGCCGGCCCGAGCGGAGGACTGGGGTTCGCCTGACCCGCAGGCACCTGGAGCTTGATGTTGGCTTCGATCTTCTTGGCCATGCCAGTGGTCTCCGCGTACGGGGGCGCTCGTCTTGCGCGCCCCGAGTCGTTCGAACTCCGCTCCGCGAGACGGCGGCTTCCGGCGCCGCCCGCGGGCAATCACTCCTTCTCGACCTGGCTGAACTCGAGCTCCACCGGGGTCGAGCGCCCGAATATGGAAACCTCCAGACGCAAGCGGCTCTTCTCGTAGTTCACCTCTTCCACCGTGCCGCTGAAGTCCTTGAAGGGTCCGTCCACCACCCGGATCACCTCGCCGGGCTCGAAGAGCACCTTCGGACGGGGCTTGTCCACCCCCTCCTGCACCCGCTGGAGAATCTCGTTCGCCTCCCGGTCCGAGATCGGGGCGGGTCGGTCGCTGCTCCCGCCGATGAAACCCATCACCTTCGGCACGCTCTTGACCAGGTGCCAGGTGGCATCGTCCATCGTCATGTTGACGAGCACGTAGCCGGGGAAGAACTTCCGGTCGCTCCGGCGGCGCTGGCCGGCGCGCATCTCCACCACCTCCTCGGTGGGGACGAGCACCTCGCCGAAGCTCTCCTGAAGGCCGCTCCTCCGGATGCGCTCCTGGAGGAGGCGCTTGACCTGCTGCTCGAACCCGGAATAGGCGTGCACCACATACCATCGCCGACTCATCGCTCAGCCTCCCTGGTCCAACAGCAAGCGGACCAGCCACCCGAGCAGGGAATCGAGCGCCCAGAGCATGAGCGCCACGATGCCCACCATGACGATGACGATGCCGGTGGTCTGCAAGGTCTCCCGGCGCGTCGGCCACACCACCTTGCGCACTTCGGTGCGGGCGTCGCGGACGAACTCCCAGCCGATGCGGCCCTTCTCGGTCCTGAGGGCCACCGCGACGACGGCGGCCACGACGAAGAGGAGGCCGACGACCCGAAGCAGGAGCGACTGGTCGCCGAAGTAGTGAAACCCGCCGATCCCGGCGAGCAGCAGGGCGCCCGCGATCAGCCACTTCACGCTGTCCGGTATGCCGCCCATGGTTTCCAGCTTGGTGATCATGGACTCCTGCGCGCCGGAGACGCGCCGCCTCGCCAGTCCGAGGATGGTTCCACGCCGCCTCCCGGGCGCCGCCGTGGCCCCTTTTCGGACCGGAACATGGCAGGCCAGGAGGGAATCGAACCCCCAACCTGCGGTTTTGGAGACCGCCGCTC
>CAYFYD010000302.1:0-5520 GCA_964347195.1 uncultured Ectothiorhodospiraceae bacterium | reverse complement strand
GCAGATCGACGGTCGTGCCGGCCCTGCCGCGGGACCCGACGAGCAAAATGAGAATCGCTGGATCCCGCCCGGACCGAACCCCGGCCCCCGGGGGGCGCGGGAAGGGCTGAGCCGAATCGCCGCTCGGGGGGAACCCGCATGGCCATCGACTACCCCGACTCCTGGTACACCGCCACCGCGCACGCGCACCCTCCCCGGCCACCCTTGCGGGGAGAGGTGCACGCCGACGTGTGCGTCGTGGGGGGCGGGTACACCGGGCTCTCCGCCGCGCTCCACCTCGCCGAGCGCGGCTACGAGGTGGTGCTGCTCGAGGCGGCGCGCGTGGGCTGGGGCGCGTCGGGGCGCAACGGCGGGCAGGTCGGCAGCGGCCAGCGCCGGGACCTGCTCGAGCTCGAGGCGCGCTACGGGCGCGAGCGCGCCCGCGCGCTCTGGGACTTGGCCGAAGAGGCCAAGGCGCTGTTGCGCGAGCGGGTGGAGCGCCACCGCATCGAGTGCGACTGGAAGCCCGGCAACCTGCTCGCGGTGACCAGGAGGCGCTACCTGCCGGAGCTCGAGAGGGAGACCCACCACCTCGCCTCGCACTACGGGTATCGCGGCATGCGCATGCTCTCGGAGGACGAGGTGCGCGAGATGGTGGCGAGCGAGCGCTACTGCGGCGGCCAGCTCGACGCCGGCGGCGCGCACCTCCACCCCCTGAACCTCGCGCTCGGCCTCGCGCGCGCCGCCGCCGGCGCGGGCGCGCACCTGCACGAGCAGTCCCGGGCGACCGGGATCCAGTGGGGCCGGCGCCCGCTCGTGCGCACCGCCCGGGGCGAGGTGCGCTCGCGCTGGGTGCTGCTCTGCGGCAACGCCTACCTCGGCGACCTCGCGCCGGAGATCCGGGCCCGGATCATGCCGATCGCGAACCACCTGCTCGCGACCGAGCCGCTCGGTGCGGCGCGTGCCGCCGCCCTGATCCCGGCCGACTGCTGCGTGCACGCGAGCAAGTTCGTGGTGGACTACTACCGGCTCTCTGCGGACGGCCGGCTGCTCTTCGGCGGGGGCGAGACCTACCGCGACCGGCCGCCGCGCGACCTGCGCGCCTTCGTGCGCCGCTACATGCTGGAGGTCTTCCCCCAGCTCGCGGACGTGCGCATCGACTACGCGTGGAGCGGACGCCTCGCGATCACCCGCAGCCGCCTCCCGCACTTCGGGCGCATCGGGGACGCCGGATTCTTCGCACAGGGGTTCTCCGGCCACGGGGTCGCCCTCACCCAGCTCGCGGGCAAGCTGCTCGCCGAGGCGGTGGCGGGCACCGCGGAACGCTTCGACGTGTTCGCCGGCCTGCCGCACCGGCGCTTCCCCGGCGGCACCTGGGCGCGCCAGCCCCTGCTCGCGGCGGGAATGCTCTACTACGCCCTCAAGGACCGGCTCTGAGGAGCCGGCGGCCTCGGCCGGAAGCCCCTCTCGACACGTGGGCGCGCCGCCGCTTGCGCAATCGGCACGGACCGACGCCGGCGGCAGATACTCCGGGCACCTCCGGTACCCGGGATACCCCTCCCGCGGCCGAAGGCGCACACCCGGTCGCCGGGGCTCAGTCCCAGGACACCGGCGGGAGGTCGAGCGGCGCCAGACCGAGGCGCGCGCGCAGGGCCTGCGCGTAGTAGCGCAGCCCCAGCCCCCGGTTCCGTTTCAACATGTGCCAGGCGGCCCGGGACCACGCGAGTCCCCGGCGCCGGCGGCGGATGCGCGCGGGAACCGCGTCCCAATCGCGGTTGCGCTCGTACACGAAGGCCCGATCGACGAGCATCTCCGTCACCCGGGTAGCCGAGATGGCTTCCTGGTGCTGGCGGTAGTCGCAGGACACCTTGCCGGTGTACTCGAAGCGCTTCCCCGCCCGCAGCATGCGAAACCAGAGGTCCAGGTCGTTGCAGTAGCGGAGCGCGGGGTTCTGGAGGCCCACGTCGAAGAGCGCCCGGCGCCGGACGAGCACCCCACTGGGAATGAGGAAGCAGCGCCGGAAGAGCGCGGCGGGCAGGTCGGCGATCTCTTCGGGACGCCCCTGCATGTAGCCGAGCAGCGCGCCCGAAATCCCGTCGCGCTTCGCCGCCGCCGAGAAGACGAGGTCCGCCCCGGTACGAGAGACCACGTCGAGCGCGGTCTCGAGATGCTCAGGAGCCCAACGGTCGTCGGCATCCAGCATCGCGATGAACTCACCGCGCGCAGCGTGCGCCGCGCGGTTGCGCGTCGCGGGCAATCCGAGGTTGCGCTCATTGCGAAGATAGACGACCGGTTGCTCGCGCTCCGCCCCGAAGGCCCTGACCATCGCCTCGGTGCCGTCCCTCGAGCCGTCCTCCACCAGCACCAGCTCCCAGTCCCGGCAGGTTTGTGCCGCCACGCCGGAAAGCGCCTCCGGCAGGAAGCGCTCTCCGCGATAGGACGGGATGCACACGCTCACCGCGCGGGCCGGCGGCCGGGCTTCCCCGTCCCCCGACCCCGCCGGAGCCTCTCGGACGGGCACGCCCCGGGAATCGCAGGCGACGCACTCGAACCTCTCCGGTGGCGACAACTGGAAGTTCCGTTTCATGAGCCCGCGCGCGGGGCCAGGATCCTGACATCTGCGCTTGTCGTTGTCTTTGCCAATCGCGGGTCAATTCGGCACACAAGACAGAGTATCGGCATGAGTGTCATGCTTTCCTCAGCCGTACTTCTCTACATGTCTCAAACACCGACCTATGGATTCCACGAGCTTGACGCGAGCCTTCCAGCCCAACAGGCGTTCGGCCTTCGCCACTGCCGGCACCCGGGTCACTACGTCGTCAACGTACTCCTCCACCGTCTCAAAGGTCAGCTCTCCGGCTCCCGAAGGTATCAAGAGGGTTTCCCTGGCACTTTCATGGATCAACAACGCCAGCTCTTTCATGGAGACCGGCTCCGGATTGCCCAAGTTGAAGTCCTCGTTGTCTGTTCTGTTGTCGAAGGAGTAGGTCGCAATAGCAGCGGCAACGTCCTCTATCCAGGTAAAACAGCGCACCTGATCTCCATTTCCAATTATAGGCAAGGGGTTTTTACCCAGTCGGACGATATTGTGAACAAAGTCGGCGAAAACATGGCTCATTCCCTGAGTTTCGCCGGCATGTTCGTACGGAGTGATGATATTGAAGGGACGCCAGATAACGAACTTTACTCCGTACTGTCTATTGAAGGCTCTCACTAATCTTTCTCCAACCAGCTTGCTGAGTCCATAGTCTGTCATCGGGATCAGTGAATCCGTCAGCATATCTTCCGAGCTGGGGTGTGTGGAGCATCGCTCGTACACCATGGACGAACTGACGTAGGCTATCTTTTCAATCCGGCGCCTCTGCATCTCCCAAAGTACATTCTGATGCAGCACCACATCCTTGGAAAGGATATCCGCGGGATACCTATGGAAGCCACCCACTCCATAGATTAGCGCGGCTCCCTGTATCACTCCGTCCACCCCTTCCATCGAGTCACGGACGAACGCCGGATCCACGAGATCTCCCTGGACAAACTCGTAGTCCCTCTGTCTTTCGACAACTCCGTATCGGGTAAAACTGTCGACTCCAAGGACATCAAAGCCCTGCTGCAGCAACAAAGGGATGACTTGCTGCATCAGAGACCCTTCGGATCCGGTCACCAGGACTCTCATGATTCACCTCCGGTGTCTACACCGTGGTACTCGGGAATTTGTCGTTGTCGGATACAATGGCTCTCAGGAGATCGAAATCGAGGTTCATGTGTTCCGCCAGAGCAGCGATGGCATGTGTATCCTTGGGCAAGCATGCCCCCCCGAATCCTCTCAAATTGTCGTTACAGTCCAGGTAGTGGTCACCAATCACATCACGCTTGGTAACGGCAGCTTTTATCGCTGTATAGTCGGCGCCTGCTTTCTTGCATATTTCATAGAATACATTAGCGAAAGTAATGAGCATAGCGTTGTACGTGTTACAGAAGTACTTCGCTATTTCCGCCTCCGTGGGTGAAAGTCGGAAGAAATGTCCCGGATAGTGGCCGTGCGCTCCAGCGACGACATCGTAGATTCGCTCGTCGTGGGTGCCGATGATGCATAGCTCGTGATTTTCGACAAAATCGACGATTGAGCATCGCGCCCGCAAGAACTCCGGAACGAAACAAATGTCGTGTTCGGGATACTCATTTATCAGCCCTTCAGTGGTGCCTGGTTCTACTGTGGACTTGATTGCAACGATTCCCGTATATTCAGTCTTGTCCACAATGTCTCTGACTACTTCTTTTACTATCTCGGTGTCGGCGCGGCCGCTTTCCAGTTGCGGAGTTGGAACACAAACGAAGACAATCTCCGTATCCCCGATCGCATGGAGCTCGGTGTCGATATTGATATCGTGTACCTTTACGTCGTGTCCCAGCTTGGTGAAGCCGTGCCTGATGGCTGAACCGACCACGCCTAGACCCACAATGCCGATATTCACAGGTGATTCATCCTCTGTGCATTGCCCCGCAAGTTCTCGCCGTGACTGGATTGTACGTTTCCATGTGACATGTGACAGTTTCCATTCGGGCAAGCTCCAGCACCAGTGGTGAAGGGCACAGCCGGAGTGTGGAGGTCGCTCTCATGGTCGAAAGGGACTGCATATTCAGAGGATCTTCGACTTGCGGGAGGCGACAACTCTCTCCGGGGTCAGCAACTATTGCAACAAACACGCCTCAAAGTGACGGCTCGGTGAGCGAAGCGGGTTGGTGGTCAACCTCGTCGAATACTACATCTGCTCCCATCAACCTTGACGATCCCGGATCATCAATGCCGGACACTGTCCGCGCCCTCACTCCCGATGGTAGGGGTGGCGGTGCAGTATCGACCAGGCCCGGTAGATCTGCTCCGCCACCACCACCCGCACCAGGGCGTGCGGCAGCGTGAGCGGGGAGAGCGACCAGCGCAGGGAAGCGCGCTCGAGGCAGCGGGCCGACAGGCCGTCCGGGCCCCCGACCACGAGCGCGAGCGGCAGGCCGCGTCCCTGCCAGCCGGCGAGGCGCCGGGCGAGCTCGGCGCTCGTCAACCCGGTGCCCCGCTCGTCGAGGGCGACGAGGTCCGCCCTCGCCGGCAGGGCGGCGAGCAGACGCTCTCCTTCCTCTTCCCGGGCGCGGGCGGCCGGGGAGCGTGCGCTTCGCTTCGCGGCCGGTATCTCGACGAGCTCGAGCGACCAGCCTCCCCGCAGTCTCCGGGCGTAGTCCCGGTAGCCCTGTTCGACCCAGGAGGGCAGGCGGGTCCCGACGGCGAAGAGGCGGATCTTCAAGGGGGCTCGACGAAGGCCCGGAGCTCGGCATCCGTGTTCAGTTGGCGCAAATGGATTCCCGCTTCCGCGGGAATGACGGGAACAGTACCCGAGAGGGGGTTGGTACCCGAGAGGAGAGCAGTACCCGACATGCGGGTCCCGACGGCCAGGAGGCGGATCTTCAAGGGGGCTCGACGAAGGCCCGGAGCCCGTCATCCGTGTTCAGTTGGCGCAAATGGATTCCCGCTTCCGCGGGAATGACGGGAAC
>CAYFYD010000301.1:0-5544 GCA_964347195.1 uncultured Ectothiorhodospiraceae bacterium | reverse complement strand
TGGCCGCCAACGCGGCACAGCGCGCCGCCGACCACGCCCGGGACCGCGCCGCGGCCACCCGTGCCGCCGACCAGCGCCATGCCGAAGCCACCCGCGCCGCCGACCAGCGCCACGCGGAGACGATGGCCGCGCTCCGCGAGCTCATCGACGGCCAGCGCAGCGACCGCGCCGCCCTCGCCGAACTCATCACCCGCACCGCCCCGGCCGCCGCCGAATGACCACGGAGTGACCGCCATGTCCGACCTCGTTCCCGCCGCCGGCACCTTCCTTCCCGCGGCCGGAGAACGGGCGGCGGGCTACCGGGGCCGGCTGCGCCGGTCAGCCCTGGGCCCCTACCCCAGGAACATGCAGGAGTCGATGTTGGACACCCGTCCGGGCATCCGAGCCCCTCATTCCCGCGCTCTCCCGTCATTCCCGCGCTCTCCCGTCATTCCCGCGAAGCTTGTCCCCGACCCCGATCGGGGAGCGGGAATCCATCTCGGTCAACGAACCCCGAAGCTCGGGCCTTGAAGATCCCGGCCTCTCACCCCTGCCGCCCCGACTGCTCCCGCAGGTCCGCTATCGCGGCGGCGCCCGGCGTCAAATGCACGGTGGAGGTGGGGAAGGCCACGTCGGCCCCGTGCGCATGCACGATGGAGAGCGTGCGCAGCAGCACGTCCTGCTTGACGTCGTGGAAGAAGGCCCACTTGGTAGTCTTCGTGTAGCAGTAGATGAAGAAGTCCAGGGAGGAGGCGGCGAAGGTGTTGAAGGCGACCATGCAGATCTTGTCGTGCTCGATCTCGGGGTGCGCATCCAGCATCGCCTTCACGCCGGCGACGATCGCTCCCATCTTGCCGGCGTCCTCGTAGCGGATGCCGATGACCTCGTAGATCTCGCGGTTGCTCATCCGCGACGGGTTCTGCACCGAAACGTTCGCGAACACCGAGTTGGGCACGTAGAGGGGGCGCTGGTTGAAGGTGCGGATCACGGTGAGGCGCCACCCGATGCGCTCCACCGTGCCCTCGATGTCGCGGTCCGGGGAGCGGATCCAGTCGCCCACCGCGAAGGGGCGGTCGAGGTAGATCATCAGGCCGCCGAAGAAGTTGGCGAGCAGGTCCTTGGCGGCGAAGCCCACCGCGATGCCTCCGATCCCTCCGAAGGCGAGCACGCCGGCGATGCTGTACCCCAGGGTCTGGAGCGCCACCAGCACCGCGGTGATGACGACCGAGAGGCGCAGGAGCTTGGCGATCGCATCGTAGGTGGCCCGGTCGTAGGTCTCCCCCTTGCGCTCCTTCTCACCGATGAGGTTGGCCTCCACAGTGCGGATGAAGCGCACCAGAAACCAGGCCATGAGCCCGACGATCGCGACGTCGCGGAGCGGCTCCACCGCGTCGAAGATCGCGGCGCCGGTCTCGGCCTGGATGATCCGGATCGCGAACGCGATCCCGACCACCCAGACCAACGCCCGCACCGGCAGTCGCAGTGCGATGAAGAGGCTCTGGTCCCACACCGTCCGGGACTTGGTCAACACTCGCTCGACGCGGTCGAACACCCCCTTGAGCAGGAAGGCGGCGAGCAGGGTCGCGAACACGACCAGGAACACCTCGATGATCCAGGGCGCGAGCCCGATCGAGCTCAGGTGCTCGGAGAAGAGGTTGCCGAGGTCCATCGTGGTGGCGGCAGCTCGACCCCGCGGTCAGCAGCCAGGAGCTTGCGCCGCAGAACGCTTTGGCAGGCGCTCGGTGGGCTCACGTAACCCGTTTTTCTGCCCGGACCTTCGAGTCCTGCTTCCTGATCCCCGAAATGGACACTCATTGGCGTTCATGGTGTGGTGCTGTCCCATGAGAGTTTGCTGCGGCGCAGGCTCCTGCCCGCACCGGCGGCGGGCGGTGCCGTATACCGCCACCGCGGATCACGGGATCGCGGCGCGCTGTGCGGGGTTTCCACGATGCCTGCTCACCAGTCCGGAACCGGAATCTTTGCACATCCCGCCCCACGACACGCTGGCCGGGCTACTTCACGATGACCTCGCGGGGCAGGGCGGAGAAGCGCTCGCAGCCGGTCTCGGTGACCCGGACCGTCTCGCTGAAGCCCACGCCGTAGTCGCGGTAGAGGAGGCAGAGCGGCACCATGTGGAAGGTCATGCCGGCCTGAAGCGTGCGCTCCTCGCCGCGGCGCAGGCTGATGATCTCGCCCTCGCCCCAGTCGGGCGGATAGTTGACCCCGATCGAGTACCCGAGGCGGTGCCGGAAACAGTCGCCGAACCCTGCCTTCTCCACCACCGCGCGCGCTTCCCGGTCCACCTCCTCGGACCTGACGCCGGGGCGGATGACCTCCATCGCCCGGTCGACGGCCCCGATGACCGCCTCCGCGCAGGCGCGCTGCCGCGGGTCCGGCTCGCCGATGAAGATCGTGCGCATGATCGCCGCCGCATAGCGCCACTGGCTGCACGAGACCTCGAAATAGACGAGGTCCTTGTCGCCGATGATCTCCCCGCGCGCGGTCTGGTGGGGCAGGCAGGTGCGCGGCCCCGAGAGGATGAAGGGCGGCAGGCCCATGTACTCCCCGCCGTTCTCGAAGAGCACGCGGTTGACCTCGGCGTTGACCCGGTCGTCGGACACCCCGGGGGCGCAGAGGTCCATGCCGGCCTGCACCGCCCGGTCGAGGATGGCGGCGGAGCGGCGCATCATCGCGATCTCTTCGTCCGACTTGACCATGCGCGCGTCCCAGAGGATGCCGATGGCGTCCTCGAAGGCGCACGAGGGGAGCGCGCGCGTCAGGGTCTCGTGCTCCTCGACGGTGTAGAACCAGCCCTGCTTCTCCACTCCGATGCGCTTGCCCTCCCCGAGCCCGAGCAGGCGCAGCACGTGGGCGGTGAGGGTGGGGGGGTGCTCCCAGTCGTCGACCGGCACGAAGGAGAGGATCCAGGCGTACTCCGGGATGTTGAGCGACTCGAAGCGCCGCAGGATCAGCACCGGGTCGAAGCCGGGACCCATGACGAGGCAGTGGTACTTGTAGTACCCCGGCGTCTCGTACCCGGTCATCCAGGTGATGTTCTCGGGGGAGCGCAGGCAGAGCGCGTCGAGTCCGCGCCGCGCCATCGCGGCGAGCACCAGCTCGTAGCGACGCAGGTACTCCTCCAGGCTGAAGCCGAGGCGCGCATGGGTGATCATCTCGAGGTCGGCGCCGCTCCCGAGGCGCTTCGTCACCGTCTCGAACGCGGCCTCGGTGGCGATGTCGGTGACCGCGGTGATGCACTTGGCGGTCTCCGTGGACATGTTGTCGGGGTCCTCTCGGTGGGCGATGGGGTGGGCGTGCGGCGGCGGCGCGCCACCGGCCCGGGCGGGGCGCCCGGGAGGGTCACGGTGCTCGTGCGAGTAGCGCCAGGGTGATCGCGCGGCCTTCCTGCTCGGGGCTTTCGGCGGGTTCGTCGCGTCCCGCCCGCCGGTACCAGTAGCGGGCATTGCCGAGCTCGCCTTGCCGGCGGTGGAGGTAGGCGTGCACCCAGGCCGAGTCGGTGTCGTCCTCGGCCTGCACGATGCGATGGGCGGCATCCCATTCGCCCCGGCCCGCGTGCCACATCGCGAGCAGAGGCGGGGAGAGCGGGGGCGCGTCCCCCGAGCGCGACGCTTCGAAGTCCTCGATGTCCATGCTCTGCTCCCTGGTGCTTTCGGGCGGTTCTCGTGGCGAGCAGCGCGCGCTAGAGCGCCGGGCGCACTTCCTCGGCGAGATGGCGGAAGGCGTTGCGCAGGTCGCGGGCGGTCGATACGACGAACTCCACCACGAGGTGCGCGATGGGAAGCCGGTCGGTGTAGCTGCGCACGTACTCGACGATCTGCTGCCGGTCTCCCTCGAAGGTGGGGGCGGGACTCCGCATCGGGGCGGGGCCGATGTCGGTGGGGCGCAGGTACATGCGGTAGGTGAGGGCGGGCGCGGGCGAGGCGAGCCCCTGGATGACGGCGTACTTCTCCGCCACTTCCGCCACCGGGATCTCGCTCGCGTGCCAGGCCGCGGCGATGCGCGCGGTGCGCCGCAGCACCGGCATCGCGTGACCGCCCATCCAGATCGGGATCGGGCGCTGGACCGGCTTCGGCTCGAAGGCCGCGCCGGAGAAGCGGTGGTAGCGGCCTTCGAAGGCGGGTGCGGCCGCGGTCCACAGCTCGTGCATGATCGCCAAGTACTCCTCGGTCATCGCGCCGCGCTCCGCGAAGGGGACCCCCAGGGCCTCGAACTCCTCGCGGTCCCAGCCCACCCCCGCGCCGAAGATGACCCGCCCGCCCGAGAGGAGGTCCAGGGTGGAGAGCATCTTCGCCTGCGCGAAGGGGCTGCGCAGCGGCACCACCACCACCGTGGTGCCGAGCTTCACCCGGGTGGTCTCCGCCGCCGCGTAGGCGAGGCACACGAAGGGGTCGAGGAACTCGCGCCCGAAGACGGCACCGAACCCGGGCGGCACCAGGATGTGGTCGGAGACCCACACCGAGTCGAAGCCGAGCGCCTCGGCGAGGCGCCCGGTGCCGACGCTCGCCTCCGGCGAGGTCACGTCGCCGTAGTTGGTCAGGCAGACTCCGATCTCGAGCGGCATCGTTCCCCCCGCTTCCCGGTGGAGCCCTCAGCCCGCCATCGTCTCCTGGAGCGCGAGCGGCCCCACCCCTTCGTCCAGCGCGCGGGGCCGGGCGAGCACGCGCTCGACCATCGGCGCGAAGAAGTCGAGCGGCAGCGAGTCGTAGGCCGGGTCGAAGGAGACCTGGTCGTAGCGCGCGCAGAACTCGACCGTGCGCCGGTAGCAGGGATGGTCCCGGTAGCGGTCCCGGGCGTCGGGGTCGAGCCCGAGGTGCTCGAAGAAGTAGTGCCCCTGGAAGAGCGGGTGGTGCTTGATCATCCAGTGGTTCTCCGCCGAGACGTAGGGCTCGAGGAGCGCGGCGGCGAAGTCCCCGTGGTTGAAGGTCGCGAGCGCCTCGCCGATGTCGTGCAGCAGCGCGCACACCACGTACTCCTCGTCGCGGCCGTCGCGGAAGGCGCGGGTCGCGGTCTGGCGGCAGTGGTCGAGCGCGCCGAGGGGCATCGTGTCCATCTTCACGTCCTCGATGCTCCGCAGGTAGTCGAGGAGGCGATGCGGGATCCGGCCGGCGAAGCGCGCCTCCTCCGCCTCGATCGCCTCCAGGTCGGCCTTCGTCGCCTCGGAGAACTTCGTCCAGGTCGGGGTCGGGTACATCAGCTCATCCTCCGCCGGGTTCGCCCGCATGCTATGCGCGCCGCGCGTACCCTTCAACAGCTTCCTGGACCCCGACACGCGGGCCTCTTCCGTCGCGGGGGCCCGTCCGGCGAGGAGCCACCATTGCAATCGCGCGCCGGAAGGCATGAACCTGCCGGGATTCAGGCTGCACGAGCTGAAGGGAGCGCGGAAAGGGCTCTATGCGGTCAGTGTTTCGGGCAACTGGCGCGTGACGTTCCGGTTCGAGGACGCCTCGGCGGTCGATGTGGACTGCGTGGACTATCACTGAGGAGACCGATCATGGGGATGCACAACCCACCGCACCCGGGTGGCATCGTGAAGCGGCAATGCCT
>CAYFYD010000300.1:0-5562 GCA_964347195.1 uncultured Ectothiorhodospiraceae bacterium | reverse complement strand
TTCGAGACGGTGGAAGTGGCGGTGGACAAGGGCGAGGCGGCGAGCGAGGAGATGCTGGAGCGGGCCTACGCCCGCCTGCTCGAGCGGAACCCGGAGCTCGGCCACGACTTGGCACAGGTCGATACATGAATGAACTCCACGTGAGCGGGGTCGCCGTCTACCCGGTGAAGTCCTGCGCGCCCGTCGCCATGGAGCAGGCCACGGTCGGTCCCCGGGGACTCGACTTCGACCGGCGCTGGATGCTGGTGGATGCCGGCGGCGAGACCCTCACCGGACGGGAGTTTCCCGGCCTGCTCGAGGTGAAGGCGGAGATCCGGGAGGGGAGGCTCTGCCTGGGTGCGCCCGCCATGCCGGACCTCGAAGTGGCGGGACATGAGTGGGGAACGCCGCGACGGGTGTTCGTGTTCGACGACCCTTGCCCGGCGCTCGGCTGCGGCGACCGGGCGGACGAATGGTTCAGCGACTATCTCGGTACGGAGTGCCACCTCGTGCACATGGGCCGCGATTGCCGGCGCGAGGTGAGCGCCGCGCGCGGCGGCCGTCCGGGCGACGAGGTGAGCTTCGCCGACGAGTGCCCGATTCTCCTCACCACCGAAGCGTCACTCGCGGACCTCGACGCCCGCGCTCCGATTCCGGTGTCGATGGCGCGCTTCCGGCCGAACCTGGTGGTGCGGGGAGCGCCTGTGCCCTACGACGAAGACCACTGGCGCCGGGTGCGCATCGGCGGCATCGAGTTCGACTGTGCACAGGCCTGCCGCCGCTGCGTCTTCACCACCATCGACCCGGAGAGCGGAGTCCGGCACGAGCACCAGGAACCCCTGCGAACGCTCTCCACCTACCGTCGCTTCGGCCCCGGCGGACCGGCCTTCGGCATTCACCTGATCCCTCGGGGCGAGGGAGTGATCCGCACCGGAGACGCCGTGGAGACAGTCGCACGCGGCTGACCCTGGAGACGCCTTCCCTGGCGCCTCCGCAACCTCCCGCCCCCACCGCAAAGGGAGAGGGCGGGACAAGGGGCGAGGGGCCGGCAAAGCGCCGGCCGTCGGCCCCCCCGGCTAGCCGTGTCGGTCCTGCGCCTCCTTCTCGGCGCGCAGGGCGACCCAGAGGGGTATCAGCAGGCAGATGACGGCGACCCAGAACCAGAAGAGGGCGCCGCCGTCGAAGAACGTGTAGAAGGCGCCGGCCCCCTCCCACGATTCGATTGGACTGGAGTTGAACATGAGTGATTCTCCTTCGCTTCGCTCGGGCGCCTCAGAGATTCGAGGCCATGCCTTCGGGGTACGCCGTGTTCTGCACCTCGACGTCCATTCCCATTTCCTGGATCGGCTCGCTGGCCCGCAGGATGCCGAAGCTCTTCAGGATCATGGCGATCACGTAGCCCGGGATGAAGCCGAGGGCGACCATCACCAGCATGCCCATGAACTGGCCGCCGAAGGTGATGGTGGGAACGCTCTCCGAGAAGGGCGGATAGCCTCCGGCAAAGATGCCGACCGCCAGCACCCCGAGGATGCCGCAGGTCCCGTGCACCGACACCGCGCCGACCGCGTCGTCGACACCGAAGCGCTCCAAGACCTTGGCCGAGAGGGGTCCGATGACGCCCCCGAGGAAGGCGAGCGCGAAGGTGAGGCCCGGGTAGTAGAGGTCCATCCCGGCCGCGACCGAGATGATGCCGCACAGGGCGCCCGACATGACCCAGAAGGGATCGCGCGTCATCGCGTAGCCGCCGATCATGCCGCCCGCCACGCCCATCAGCGTATTGAAGCAGATGGTCGACAAGGTGGTGGGCATGCCGTAGATGTTGGTCCACTGGCCGGTGCCGCTGTAGATGACGCAGCCGCCGAGGAAACCGAAGAACCCGACCACGATCAGCATGAGCCCGACCATCGTCATCGGCAGGCTGTGGCCTCGAATCACGTTGGCGGAGCCGTCGGGATTGAAACGCCCGACGCGCGGACCGAGCGGAATCAGTATCCCCAGGGCGAAGAAGCCCGAGATGATGTGCACCACGCCGGACGCGCCGAAATCGTGGTAGCCCCACTTGGTGACCATCCATCCGTCGGGATGCCATCCCCAGGCCGCGGACAGGATCCACGCCACCGAGCCGAGCACCACCGCCAGGATGAGGAACGAAGAGAGCCGGATGCGCTCGATCACCGAGCCCGACATGATGGATGCGGTGGTGCATGCGAACAGGGTGAAGGCCCCCCAGAACACGCCGGATGCGTTGTCCTGCAGGTTCGGCCCCATCCACTCGCTCCAGGGCACCCCTCCTGCGCCGGCCTCGAAGTCCGGCACGAAGCCATTGATCATGGCCAGATAGATCCACCATCCGAACATCCAGAACGTCGGGATCATGAACGCGAATGCGAGGATGTTCTTGGTGCCGGACGCGAGCACGTGTTTCACCCGCGACGCGCCCATCTCGTACATCATGAATCCCGCGTGAATGAGAATCATGATCGCCGTACACCAGTAGTAGTACACCTCCAGGTTAATGGTGGTGGTCATGGCGATTGCCGCCTCGAGTTCTTCAGGCGTCATATCTCCCCCCTCCTATCAAAGTTGAAACGCCGGGCACCGGCCGTCCCGTCCGGCCCCCCCCCTCACTGGCCGTGGCCCGCCCTGCATCAGGCGCGCGGCGGGATTGTACTGGGAAAATCGCCGCCTGTGCGACGCTTTTCAGCCCCTTTCCGCCTTTTTCGCTTTCGTTCGGGCACCGACCCGCGACCGGAGGCGGCGGGGTTCCGGCCGGCGGGGCGGGCGTCCCGGGCCGGCTCGTCTGGCGGGCGCCGTCGGGGTGCGGGCGGGCCGGCCGCCGTTGTTACGCCTCGTTGAATCCATGCCCACGGACTCGCGCGGGCCGGCCGGCGTCCCGCAAGAAGGCGTGGATGACGTGGTCGGATTCGCGCGGCGCGCGCGGGCCGGCCGACGAGCTGACGAGAGAGGAGACCGACCGATGAGGATTCGCGCGGCGCGCGCGGGCCGGCCCTTGGCACTCCGCCGGCAACATCACCTGGAAGCGGATTCGCGCGGCGCGCGCGGGCCGGCCCCTCTCAACAGGGGGCGCGCTGTCGCTGCCGATGGATTCACGCGGCGCGCGGGCCGGCCGCCCCGGAGCATGCTCCGGTCGCAGCGGGAGACGGGGGCCGAAGACGGGCAGGGCCGGCGTGGCGCCAGAGTCGGCATGACGGCTTCAGACTCCGAGTTTCGAGATTGGTTGACCGGAGTGGATTCCCGCTTTCGCGGGAATGACGGAAGGGGACGCGGGAATGACGGGAGGGGACGCGGGAATGACGGGAGGGGGCGCGGGAGTGACGGACAATGGGCAGGACGCCACTCCTCGTCCTTCCCGCGAAGCTTGTCCCCACCCCCCGATCAGGGAGCGGGACTCCACCCCATAGCCGTCATTCCCGCGCAAGCTTGTCCCCAATCCCGACCGGGGGCGTGGGAATCCATCCCATAGCCGTCATTCCCGTGCAAGCTTGTCCCCGATCCCGACCGGGGGCGGGATTCCATTCCGTAGCCGTCATTCCCGCGGAAGCGGGAATCCATCGCCCGATTCCAGTACTTCGAACCCCGCAACTCGACTTCCGAATGGTCCTGTCCGCACCGTCGGAGAGAGTGGTGGTCTGCCGGAGTCCGTCGCTATACTGTCGGGGAGTCGAAGGGTTCGCCGGCCATTGCCACGGCGGCGGTGGGCGGAGACTCCGAGCAAAGGCCCGTGAACCGGGCGCTCTACGTGAACCGGGCGCTCCATCCGTAGAAACAACCGGGAAGGAGGTTGCACGATGGATACGGATATCGGTGCTTTGACCGTGATCTTCACCGAGTTCTACTACTGGGTCACCATCCCGCTCATGTTCCTGATCCACATCGGGTTCTGCATGTACGAGGTCGGGGCCTCCCGGAACAGGAACAAGATGCACACCCTGCTGAAGAACACGATGCTGATCCCCCTGGTCACCATCACCTTCTTCTTCTTCGGGTGGTGGATCTACTTCGCGTTCCCGAACGGTCCCGGGATCACCGGCGGCCTGGTCGACGCGCCCCACGCGGTGCCCTGGTCCGAGCTGATGGGCACCCATCTCGGCGGGGCTCCGGCGACCGCCACCACCACCGCGGACGACAACGCCTTCTGGGCGCGGATCAACGGGGTGTTCTGGGCGGCGTTCCTGCTCTTCTCCTGGACCGCGGCCTCCATCGTCTCCGGCTCCGTGATCGAGCGTATCCGGTCGAGCGCATTCTGGATCATCGCGGTGCTGGTGGGCTCGGTCGCCTGGATCATCGACGCGTCCTGGGGCTGGCATCCGGATGGATGGATGGTCACCCAGCTCGGCTACCACGACGCCTACGCGTCGGGGGTAAT
The DNA here is from genome assembly GCA_964347195.1 of uncultured Ectothiorhodospiraceae bacterium. Lineage (GTDB taxonomy): Bacteria > Pseudomonadota > Gammaproteobacteria > HK1 > HK1 > JAJEAD01. Next base: position 1,196 of record CAYFYD010000300.1, on the reverse strand, counting down.
CCACGCGATCGCGGGCGGCGCGGCGCTCGGGGTGCTGATCCCGCTCGGGGCGCGCATCGGCAAGTTCGCGCCCGACGGGACGCCTCGCGCCATCAACCCCCACAACAAGTGGCTGGTCACGATCGGGCTGTTCCTGATCTACACCGGCTTCTGGGGGTTCTACGTCGCGTGGAACGTGCCGATCATCGGGGCGGAGGACATCGGCGGCAGCGGCGGCTACACCGCGACCACGATCTATCTGACCCCGACCACCCTGTCCGCGATCGTGTTCAACTTCCTGATGTCGCTGTCGGGCGGCCTGATCGTCGGCTACGTCGTGTCGCGCGGCGAGGCGTTCTGGACCTACTCCGCCGGTCTCGCGGGCATCATCACCGCGTCCGCGGGCAACGACCTGTACCACCCGATCCAGGCGATGCTGATCGGCGGCATCGGCGCGTGGTGTGCCTACAAGCTCCACTTCTGGGTCGAGCGCAGGTTCAAGATCGACGATGTCGTCGGAGCAGTGGCGGTGCACGGCTACGCCGGGTTCATCGGCCTCGTGATCGCAGGCTTCGTGCTGTGGGGGCATCCGGCGACGGCCGGCTACCACGAGGCGGTCGCGACGATCAGTCCCTTCGGCCAGCTCGCCGGCGCGATCATCATGTTCGGGGTGCTCGGCTTCCTGCCGGCCTTCGTGGTCGCCAACATCCTGAAGAAGATGGGCAAGCTCCGCGTGCCGGAGGCGGCGGAGATCGCCGGGCTGGACCTCGCGGAGCAGGAGAGGGACGGAAAGGACGCGGCCGGGGTCCGGGAATCCACCGAGGCGGAAGCCCGGCGGATCGGGCTGCTGTAGCGGCGTGAGCAGAAGGAGGCAACAGCATGTCTACCACGATCGTCGAGTCCTGGGCCACGGACATCTCGCAGCTCGGGCCCATCTACCCCTTCGTCGACTCCGAAGTCCTGCTCTGGATCCTCGGACTGGTCTTCTGGCTCGGCTTCCACATCCTTCAGATGCGGCAGGAGAGCACCGAGCTCGCCCGGGATGCAGAGGCGGCATCGCATCCGGACACGCTGCGAAAAGCCCTCGACAGCTCCTGATCGAGGGCGCCTTCGTCGCCTCCCCGGCCCCCTGATCGCTCCCGATCAAGGGGGTTCGGGGTCACTGCAGGGCTCTTCAAAAGTCGGCTTGACGGCTTCAGACTCCGAGCTTCGGGATT
>CAYFYD010000299.1:0-5583 GCA_964347195.1 uncultured Ectothiorhodospiraceae bacterium | reverse complement strand
TGCAAGCCGGGGAACCCCCGTCCAGAGCGAAAAATCAGAACGAATTTGCCGTGCCGACGCGGGTCAGGCTGCGTCGCTCCCCACTTCACGGTGTTCTCCAGCCCGATTGTCGGGCGCGACGACGAAAGCCGTCGGACTTCGGAACGGCACTCCCGGCGGTGCCTGTTTCATGCGGGTGTGCCGGGCTCTCGGGCTCGACCGCGGCCCCATCTCCGGCTTCGACACCGGCGGTCGAGACCAAGCGATTGCCGTGCCGCGGCCACTCCGCGCCGCCGCGCCGGCCCCGAAGCGACCGAATGCCTGCTGGCGTCGCAGAATCTGACGAGTGGCAGGTTTGACAACCTGTGAAGGAGACCTATATTCACCTTCCCTGCGGAGAAACCCAAGAGGTCGGACCATGGAGATGCCTCGGAACGACCGTCTTCTCGTGGAGGAGACGGAGTTCTATGACCAGAACAGGGAGCGGTTCATTCACGAGCACACCAACCGCCACCTTCTCATCAAGGGGCGCGCGTTGATCGGGAGCTATCCCACGGCCGATCAGGCAGTAGGCGAGGGCGTGCGCCGATTCGGCGCCGGTCCGTTTCTGGTCCGGCTGGCGGGAGAGGATACTCCGGTGGCGTCGATCCCCGCGCTCGCATTGGGCCTGCTGTGCCAATCCTGAACATCAGGGCGGAGGCGTCAGGCGCGGACGGGGCACGGCGACCGGCCCCGGAGGTTCTGGCGGCGGGCGGCCCGCGCGTCCCGGTCACTTTGACCTTGACGGAGGAGACCCAACGGGCTTATGCGGAACGGGGAGGAGATCTGCCGAAATCCGTATCGGGATTCGCAATGATCGATACCGGGGCCACCCGGACCTGCTTCGATGAGGCGGCCGCGAGGAAAGCCGGGTTTCCCGTCACCGGTACTGCCACGATGGCATCTGCGAGCCACGCGAAGCACGAAGTCCCCGTCTTCACCGGCAGGATCGTGATGGGAAACATCAACATCAACGTAGGTGGCGGACTGGGTGCCAACCTCGCCGCCTTCGACGGCCTGGTGGCCCTCATCGGCCGAGACCTGCTGCAAACGGCGCTGTTCACCTACAACGGACCCGAAGGGTCCATCGCTCTCGCGCTCTGAGGAAATCGCCGGGCACCAGGGCCGGTTCGCCCCCCGCCGAACTCCGAGAGCCAGGGCTCGAGCTCCGCCGCGTACCCGAAGAGCGACGGCGTCCCGCCGGTGTGCAGGAAGAGGGCCCGGCTGCCCGCCGCGATGCAGGCCCTGTGGCGGGAGAACCAGCCCCCGGACCTCTCGCGCTTCCCCAACGCCAAGCGCTGTCTGCGCAGCGTCCTCGAGCGTCCCGCCGCCCGGCGGGTCCTGCGCCGAAACGAACGGGAGCACCTCGCGCGCCTCTGAGCCCGCCCCGGGATCCTCAGTCGAAGGGATGCCGGTCGATGATGGCGTCGTTGCGTTCCGGGCCGGTGGAGATCAGGTGGATCGGCGCCTCGGCGAGGGCCTCGATGCGGTCGAGGTAGGCGCGCGCCTTCGCGGGCAGCGCCGCCCGGGTGGGGGCACCCAGGGTGGAGCTCCGCCAGCCTTCCATCTCGCGGTAGACCGGCTCGCAGCGGGCGAGGCGCTCCGCGTCGGCCGGCAGCTCGTCGATGCGCTCGCCGTCCAGCCGGTACGCCTCGCACACCTTCACCGTCTCGAGCGCATCCAGAACGTCGAGCTTGGTGATGCCGAGACCGCTCACGCCGTTCGCGCGCACCGAACGGCGCAGGGCCACCGCATCGAGCCACCCGCAGCGCCGCGGCCGGCCGGTGGTGGCGCCCCGCTCCATGCCCTGCGAGGCGAGGTGGGCGCCCACCGCGTCGTCCAGCTCGGTGGGGAAAGGCCCCTCCCCCACCCGCGTGGCGTAGGCCTTGGCGACCCCGAGCACGTAGTCGAACTTGCTCAAGCCCAGACCGCTTCCGGAGGACGCCCCGGCCGCCACGGTATGAGATGACGTGACGAAGGGGAAGGTGCCCTGGTCGATGTCGAGCAGGGTACCCTGGGCGCCCTCGAAGAGGATCCCTTCGCCCCGCCCGTGCATCGCGTGGAGCCGGTGGGGCACGTCGCACGCGAGCGGGCGAATCTTCTCGGCCGCTTCGAACGCGGCATCGCGGCAGGCCGCGAAATCCACCCGCGGCGCGCGGAAGAGCTTCTCGAGCAGGAAGTTGTGATAGTCGAGGAGGGGGCGGAGGCGCTCTTCGAATCTCGCCTCGTCCAGCAGATCGTAGAGGCGCAGGGCGCGCCGCGCCGCGCGGTCCTCGTAGGCGGGGCCGATGCCCCGCCCGGTGGTGCCGATCCGGGTGCCGCCGCGGCTCGCCTCCCTCGCCCGATCGAGCGCGGCGTGACTCGGCAGGATGAGTGTGCAGGCCTCGCTCACCGCGAGGCGCTCGGCCACCGGCACCCCCTTCTGTTCCAGCATCTCCATCTCTTCGACCAGCGCTTCCGGAGAGAGCACCACCCCATGGGCGATGATGGAAGCGACCCCCGGATGCAGGATCCCCGAGGGGATGAGGTGCAGCACGGTCTTCGTTCCGTCGATGACCACCGTGTGCCCGGCGTTGTGGCCCCCCTGGAATCGCACCACCGCGGAACAGCGTGCACTCAGCAGGTCGACGATCTTTCCCTTGCCCTCGTCGCCCCACTGGGTGCCGACGACCACTACCGTGCTGCTCACGCTCGATGGCCCGGGTTCGTCTGGACGGGAGGGTCGGATACGGGCAGAGAGGACCTGTGGGCTATCTCAGCGCGTAGAGGAGCAGGCAGCCGAGGACCATGCTCGTCAGTCCCGCGAATCGCAGCGTGTTGTCGTTGAGGCCCGCAATCTTCATCACCGCGCGGCGCGTCGCGTCGGGGTTCAGAAAGGGCAGCAGGCCCTCCAGGACCAACACCAAGGCGACCGCGGCCAGGAGATCGTGCCACATCGGACCGGCAGCGTGAGCAGCGCCATGCGCTCGCCGGGCGCTACCCTCCCGAATCCTTGAAGTAGCGGAAGAACTGGGTGTTCGGCTCGAGCAGCAGCACGTCGGAAGGATTGCTGAAAGTGTTGCGGTACGCATCCAGGCTGCGGTACAGGGAGTAGAACTCGCTGTCCTGCCCGTAGGCGCTGGCATAGGTCTCGGTCGCCACCGCGTCGCCGTTGCCCCGGAGCTTCTGGGCCTCGCGCTCGGCTTCCGCGAGGATGACCCGTTCCTCCCGATCCGCCTGCGCCCGGATCTCCCGCGCGAGCTCCTCACCCTCCGAACGGAACTTCTTCGCCACCTGCTGGCGCTCGGTCGCCATGCGTTGAAAGACGGACTGGCTGACCTTCTCCGGAAGGTCCACCCGCTTGATGCGCACGTCCACGATCTCGATCCCGAGCTCGCCGGCCTGAGCGGAGGTCGACACCCGCATGGTCTCCATGATCTCGGCGCGCTCCCCGGAGACCACCTGGTGTACGGTGCGCTTGCCGAACTCGTCGCGCAGCACCTTGACCACCACCACCGAGAGCCGCTGATTGGCGATCAGCGGATTGCCTCCGGTGGAGGTGTAGTACTGCTCGACTTCGCGCACCTTCCACTTCACGAAGGAGTCCACGATCACCTGCTTCTTCTCGCTCGTCAGGTAGAGCTGGGGATCGGAATCGAGCGTCTGGATGCGGGCGTCGAATCTGAGCACGGATTGCCAGAACCACTTGAAATGCAGTCCGGGCTCGTAGTCCGAACGCTTGATCTCCCCGAACTGCAGCTTGAGCGCCTTCTCGCGCATGTCGACGGTGAACACCGACAGCACGACCAGTCCGAGCAGCAGCACCCCGGCGACGAGGTAGGCACGGTTCATTCCAGGCTCCTTCCACTCAGGCCGTCGCGCGAGCGGGTCGAACGGTTCGTTTCGAACTGCCCCCCTTCCTCACCGTCCGCGCCCTGTACCGCGCCCGGACGAGGGGCGAGCAGGCGGTCAAGAGGCAGGTACATCAGGTTGTTGCCGCCCTGCACGTCGACCAGCACCTTGCTCGAGTTCGCCATCACCGATTCCACCGCCTCGAGGTAGAGGCGCTCGCGGGTAATCTCCGGCGCCCGGCGGTACTCGGTGAGGACCTGGAGGAAGCGGGAAGTCTCCCCCTCCGCCCGGGCGATGACCTGCTGGCGGTACGCTTCCGCCAGCTCCAGGATCCTCTGCGCGTGACCGCGGGCCTTCGGCACGATGTCCGCCTTGTAGGCGTTCGCTTCGTTGATGATGCGCTCCTGGTCCTCGCGCGCCCGGATCGCGTCGAAGAATGCCTCCTGCACCTCGGCCGGAGGCTGGGCGTCCTGCATGTTCACGCTCGTGACGTTGAGGCCGCTGCCGTAGCGATCGAGGATCTCCTGGATGAGTACCTGGGCCTCGGCCGCCACCGCGTCGCGCCCGTCGGTGATGACGAAGTCCATGCCGCTTCGCCCGACGATCTCGCGCACCGCGCTCTCGGTCGCCTGACGCAACGTGATCTCCGGATCGACGACGTTGAAGAGAAAGGCGGCAGGGTCCTTCACGCGGTACTGCACCGCGAACTGGATGTCGATGATGTTCTCGTCCTCGGTGAGCATCAACGACTCGTGCGCGACCGGGGTGATGCTGGACCCTTGCGTGCGAAAACCGATGTCCTGGCCGCGGATCACCTGCACGTTCACCTTCTCCACGCGCTCCACGAAGGGAGGGACCCAGTGCGGGCCCGGACCCGTGGTGCGCACGTACTCGCCGAAGCGAAGCACCACTCCCGCCTCGGCGGGATCGACGACGTAGATCCCGTAGGCTCCCCAGGCGAGCACCGCGAGCACCGCCACGATGCCCACTCCGAGCGCGCCGCCGCGCCGGGCGCCGCCCCCGTTGCCGCTGCCGCGGCCGCGGGCGCCGAATCCGCGCCCGGGACGCCCGCCGAAGAGCTGAGCGAGACGGGCCTGGAGCTTCTTCAGCACCTCGTCGAGATCCGGCGGCCCCTGCTGTCCGCCGCCGCGGTCGTTCCAGGGGTCCCGCCCGTCGCCGCCGGGTTGATTCCAGGCCATGTGAGATGAGCTCCCGGTGGAGGCCGCCGCTAGCCGGCGGGGGAAGCCCCGGCGCCTTCGAGGTCCGGACGCGGGAGCTTCACGTTGCTGGACGGCACGACGGTGGAGATCGCGTGCTTGTATACCATCTGGCTCACGGAGCTCCTGAGCAACACCACGAACTGGTCGAAAGACTCGATCTGTCCCTGCAGCTTGATTCCGTTCACGAGGAAGATCGAAACGGGGACCCGTTCCTTGCGAAGCGTGTTCAGGAAGGGGTCCTGAAGCGAATGCCCCTTGGTCATCGTGGTTCTCCTTGTGCTGGGCTCCTTGTCGTATTCGGCCGCGGCGCTCCTTCGTCCGGCCGGAGACCGCGGGGCAGTATAAACAATCCGCACGTCAAAAAGACGAGCGGACGAGACCTGCCTCGATGTGCCGCAGCACCTCTTCCTTCAGGCGGGGCGCACTCGCATCGAAACGGGCGCCGCGGACCTGGGTGCGCAGCCACGTGAGCTGGCGCTTCGCCAACTGGCGGGTCGCCGCGAGCGCGGCCTCC
>CAYFYD010000298.1:0-5601 GCA_964347195.1 uncultured Ectothiorhodospiraceae bacterium | reverse complement strand
GCGGTCGCCGCGTCCACCTTCGGGGTGGTGACGGTGGTCCTCGCGCGCATCGTCCTCCGCGAGCCGGTCACCGGGCGCCAGTGGGGCGCCATCGCCCTGGTCTTCGGCGGCGTTGCCGCACTGGCCGGTGCTTGACCCGCATTGCCCAGCGACCTCCTGCTGCGGACACCTCCTTCAGAGTAGCGAACGGGCGTGCTCCGTCGAGCTACTTCGACATGGTCGCCACCTCGAGTTTCGGGGTTCGTTGGTCGAAATGGATTCCCGCTTCCGCGGGAATGACGGAGGGTGACGCGGGAATGACGGAGGGTGGTGCGGGAGTGACGGGGAATAGTGCCCAAGAGCGGGAATAGTCCCCGATGTGAGTATCGTGATTGCCGCAAGCTTGTCCCCGACCCCGATCGGGGGCGGGAATCCATGACACTCCGGGACGCAAGATTCGCCAACCGATCACGGATGCGCCCTCGCTACAGAGCTCAGGTAGAGGAATTCGAGTCAGGCATGACGCTCATCCCGGGAGCGCGAAGAGCACGTCGGTCCTGATGATGTACTTGGTTCCGGAGCGCACCGGCTCGCCCGCGTGCAGGCAGTGCAGCGGGTGGTAGCCGTGGGGGAAGCACAGCGCCGCGCCCTTCGGGGTGGCGACGCCTACCATGCCCACCGCCGCCGCGGCCGCCCCGCTGCCTTCCCGGACGTAGAACAGGGTCCGCCCCCCGATGTAGCCGTCGCTCAGAAAGAGCAGCATCGACATCTGGCTGAGGCGGTCGCCGTAGGCGTCGTGGACGAGACGGCCGTCCACCACCCGGCTTCCCGGCCAGGCGCCGTCACTATGGGGGCGGAAGTAGTCGCCCTCCCGGTACCGGTAGAACCGAAAGCGTGCGTTCAGCCCGAGTGCCGCTCCGCCCGCGACCCGCTCCGGGATCAGGGGCCGGCAGCGCTGCCAGATCGGGCCGTCGATGCTCTCGTCCACTACCCAGTTCACGTTGGTGTTGTGGCGCACGTGATGCGGCAGCGATACCGGTGCGTCGCGGTGGTAGCCGAGCGCGTCCGATATGGCAATGAACTGCGCGCATTCCGCGTCGCTCAGCACATCGAGCAACTGGAAGGCGCCGGGCACTCCCTCGACCTCGCAGCGCCGCGCCGGGTGTTCGGGTGCGGGGTCGAAGGTGACGTTTCCGGGCCGGCGGTCCGCCCACGCCGGCAGCTCCCGGTGCTCGTGCCCGGCCTCACGCGCCACCACGCAGAAGGCGTCGTGCAAGGCGGCGTTCGCGTCCCTGAGGTTACTTCCGCGAAAGGCATTCCTGGGGTCATTCCTGTGAAGGGCGCCCCTGAGGTCATTCCCGCGGAAGCGGGAATCCATGGATTTCATTTCAGTATCCTGATGACCTACCAAGCTCGACGTTCGGCGTTCGAGCGCCGGGCCGCGCAGGCCCGAGCTCGGTCGGGGCACTGCACCCCCTGCGACGGGCGGGCGGGTCGTATGGTGCTCGCCGGGTGGGCTTGCGCACTCCGTGCCTCGTCGTGTCCGCAGCCGGGCCGAGCATGGGGCGTCATCAGGTTCGCGTTTGTTCCCGGGCTTTGCAACGAGCGACTGGACGTGGGTACGGGAGGGCTATGTCCGCTTGGCCAAGTCGACTGGAAGTGCGTAGCGTGGTTCGGCGACGCGATCGCCCGGCAGTGCCGGTTCCAGGAAGGTCATGCTGAGATAGAAGTCATCCAATGCGACGAACTTGCCGTTCTCTTCGGCCCATTCCCGCATCCGGCGGTTGCAGCTATGCCGCCAGGACAACACCTCGATTCGCCACCCTCGGCCGTGCATGCGCTCCAGATCGGCGTGAAACCCCACACCGTCGATGAAGCCGCTGCCGTCTCCAGTCAGCAACACCGCGATACCGGGATCCCCGTTGTAGTCCAGGGCATCGCGCAGCATCGCGGTTTGCAGGGTCTGATCGACTCCCTGTTCCCTGCCCTGTACCGCGCCGCGCTCCAGCAACATTACCGTAACTCCCTTGTTTTCAAGACGGTTCCAGACGTGCCGTAGCTCCGGGGGAATGGATCCGACGGCGATCGCGTGCATGATCTCGCGTCCCGCGTGGGCCAGCTCCAGCAGATTCCGGAAGTGAAGGCGTACTCGGTGACGAGCGGCTGCTCCTTCTCGCTCGACCGCGACGGCCTGAGCGCTGATGAAGATGTTGGAGTTGTCCCAGTAGATGAAGACCTTTTCCATTTCAGACTCGTGGGGCCCGTCTTGTTCAGACCAATGGTAGTCTCATCAGCATCGGGTTCGGAAGGAAGCCAGGGGGGCCGCGCCGAGACCCATCGCATGTCCCCTCTCGGAGCTGCTTCGTCTCCAGGACACCTTCCAGCTCGGCGCCGGTGCCGAGCAGCAGATCCTCGGCGTACCAAGGACCCACGAGCTGCACGCCGAGAGGGAGGCCGGCCGGGGTCTCGCCGCAGGGCAGGCTGAGCGCCGGGTGGCCGGTGAGGTTGAAGGGCAGGGTGTAGGGGTACCACGCCGCGCGGATGGGTCCGGCGTCTTCTCCGCAGATCGTGACGGGGCCGTGCGGGTCCTGGTGGACCGAGAGCGGCGGTGCGGCCAGCGTCGGCGAGGCCAGAAGGTCGAAGCGCTCGAAGAGCGCCTGCACGACCCGGAAGCAGGCGCTGCGTTCCCGGGCCGCGTGGTGCAGGTCCACCGCGCTCCACTGCGCGCCCCGGTCGATGGTCTCGACCAGGCTGGGGTCGAGGTGCTGAGGCGTCCTCTCCCGGGCTTCGAGCAGTCGGCTGCACAGTGCCGACTGGAGAATGACCAGGAACGCGCTCGCCACGGAGGCGAAGTCGGCCGCGGCCGGCTCGACCGTGGCGCCCGCCGCTTCGAGCCAGTCCAGCGCGCGCACCGCCGCCTCGATGCACACCGGGTCCGCAATCGGGTTCCCGACCTTCTCCATCCAGCCGATCTTCAGGCCCTTGACGCCCGGGAAGGGCCGGGAGGCGCCCCCGGGCGCGCCCTGACCGAAGGGGTCGCGGCGGTCGAAGCCCCGGAGCGCATCGAACAGGAAGCTGACATCGCTGACACTTCGCGCCATCGGTCCGACATAGGAGTTGGCGGAGAAGAGGTCCGGCAGGTCGAGGTGCGGGATGACGCCGAGCGTCGCCTTGAGTCCGACCACGCCGCAACAGGCGGCGGGGATCCGGATCGACCCGCCCCCGTCGCTGCCGAGCGCGAGCGGCACCTGTGCGCTCGCGAGTGCCGCCGCGGAGCCCCCGCTCGAGCCTCCGCAGGTCGCTTCCGCATCGAAGGGGTTGAGGGTGCGACCGAAGAGGGGACCGTCGGTGAGGGGCTTGTGACCGAGCTCCGAGGTGGTGGTCTTGCCGACGAGGACCGCTCCTCCCGCGCGGAGCCGGGCGATTGCCACCGCGTCGTGTTCGGGCGTGAACGCTTCGAAGAGGCGCGAGCCCATGGTGGTGCGCATCCCGGCGCTCATGATGAGGTCCTTCGCGGCGTAGGGCAGGCCGTGCAGGGGACCGCGCCGACGCCCCGCCATGATCTCGCGCTCCCGGTCCCGCGCGTCTTCGAGCGCCCGTTCGTGGGCGACGCTGATGAAGGCGTTGATGCGGGGCTGGCACTCGTCGATGCGCCCGAGCGCGCTCTCCACGATCTCGACCGGAGAGGCCGCCCGTCTCTGCACCAGGGCCGAGAGCTCGCGTGCGCTCTTCGCCGCCAGCCCGGTGCTCACAGCATCCACCGCCCGCCGTCGACCAGCAGGGTCTGGCCGGTGATGTAGCGCCCGCCTTCGCCCGCGAGGAAGGCCACGAGGCGGGCCACGTCCTCGGGCTCTCCCACCCGGCCCATCGGTATGCCGCGGGTGACGCGCTCCACTACTCCGGGAGCCAGCTCCTCGAGCGCCCGCGTGCGTATCGCACCCGGACACACCGCGTTCACGGTCACGCCGTGTGGTGCGAGCTCGCGCGCCAGGGCGCGGGTGAGGCCCAGGAGGCCCGATTTCGCGGCGGCGTAGTCCACGAGCCCCGCATCACCCGCCAGCGCCGCGTCCGAGGACATGTTGATGATCCGGCCCCAGCCGCGCTCGCGCATCGCGGGCGCCGCGCGCCGCGCGAAGCGCATGGAGGTCATGAGCGACACGTCGAGCACGAATTTCCAGGTCTCGGGCCGGGATTCCACGAACTCCCCGGCCTCGCCGCGCGCGCTCTGCCCGACGTTGTTGACGAGGATATCGACGGCGCCGAAGCGATCTTCCGCCGCGCGGAACGCCTGCCGCAGGACGGCGTCCTCGCGGCAGTCGCCGCCGATCGGCACCGCCCGGCCGCCCTCGGGGGCGAGGGCGGCGATCAGGGTATCGAGCCCCGCGGCGTCGAGGTCGACCAGCACGAGCGCGGCACCCTCGCGGGCGAGGTGGCGGGCGCAGCTCCTGCCGATCCCGTTGGCGGCGCCGGTCACCATGGCGACCCTGCCGGCGAGTGACGTCATTTCAGACCTCGGGCTTCGGGGTTCGTTGACCGGAATGGATTCCCGCCTCCGCGGGAATGACGGGAGGGGCGCGGGAATCCATGCCTGATTCCTGCATTGCGAACCTCGAAAGTCGAGTCAGGCGCCTCCTCGACCCGGCGCGCCGCGCCCTCGATGAAAGGCCCGTCCGCCTTCGACCGCGAGACCTGTTCGCGCAGTTGATCACCAGTCTCGAGATCGACCCTCAATGAAAGGCCCGTCCGCCATCGACCGCGAGGGCCGATCCCGTGATGAAGGACGCCTCGTCCGAGAGCAGGAAGGCGACCGCGGCGGCGACCTCGTCCGGGCTGCCGATGCGGCGCTGGGCGTAGCGTGCCTTCACGTCGTCAACCGTCACGGCGTCGCCGAGAGATCGGCGGAAGAGCCCGGTGTCGACGGCGCCGGGACAGACCGCGTTGGCCCGGATCCCACGCTCCGCGAGCTCGAGGGCGAGCGCCTTGGTCGCCATGATCAACGCGGCCTTCGACGCGCAGTAGGCGACCCGACCCGGGACCGGCCGAAGCCCCGCCGCGGAGGCGATGTTGACGATCGCGCCCCGGCCGCTCGCGGCGAGCGAATCGAGCGCGGCCCGGCAGACCTCCATGGCGCCGACCAGGTTGACCCCCACCACCTCGGTCCATTCCGGGACGCCCACGTCCGCAAAGGGGCGGTGCATGTCCACCCCGGCGTTGTTCACGACGCCGTCGATGCCCCCCATGAGTCGGGCGGCCTCGGCCACACCTTCCCGGACCGCCGCGCTGTTCGACACGTCGAGCGCGAGGGGAAAGGTCCGTTCCACCGGCGCCAGCGTCTCCCGGGCGCTCGTCAGGCGCTCGGCGTCGCGGTCCACCAGCGTCACCCGCGCGCCTTCGGCCAGGAAGAGGCGGGCGCAGGCGAGGCCGATCCCCGCGGCCGCGCCGGTCACGAGCACCCGGTGTCCGGGAAGGCGAAGGGCCACGGGCTCAACCCGCATATCTCACCGACCTCCTGCTGCGGACGCCGATCCGCTCTCGGTGGGCGGGCGTGCTCCCTCGCGCCCCTTCGACATAGTCACCACGACCTGCTGCGCTACGCAGTCCCTGCTGCGCTTGCCGGCCGGG
>CAYFYD010000297.1:0-5629 GCA_964347195.1 uncultured Ectothiorhodospiraceae bacterium | reverse complement strand
CTTGCCATATCGTTTTGCCACGTACAACGTGCTCGCTACGGTGCGCGAGGAAGCATTGGCCCGGCTGAACCGTTTCGGAATTGCATGGCATTCCGGCACGCCGGGAGTCGGACCAAGTGGAAACGCCGGTCCCACCACAAACCTGCTGAGTTCGCAAGTTCAGTGTGTCAACAGCCTGCTCAGCCTCGAAGTTGAGGCCGGACTCCTACTGGAACGCCTTCGCGCCGTCGAACCGGACGCTCGTAAACTCATTCCGATTCGCCACCCAAGGCCGGGCGATGTCGAGGGCTTCGTAGCCTTCGAGTGGATCGGCCGGGAGAACTACCTCGGTGAGCGGTTCCGGGGCAAGCGCAAACGGGGCAGCAAGGTCACGAGCGCGGATGCGCTGATCGTTCTTGAGCGCAGTGACGGAGGCCGCACGGGTGTGTTGATCGAGTGGAAGTTCACAGAGAGCTACCACCAAGCAACTCCTTTTGTCACCCTCAGAGGTACCGACAGGCGCGACATCTATCGAGCCCGGTACGAAGTGTCCACTGCTCCTTTCATCTTGGAGAAGCCCTCCATCGATGCGTACTTCCACGAACCTCACTATCAGCTGTTACGCCTGAGCCTCCTCGCCGAGGGCATGCTTGAAGCCGGAGAGCACGAAGTCGATCGGATGGTAGTTCTCTACCTCGCCCCCGGTGCGAATCGAGCCCTGATGGACTGCGTACCCGATGGTCTCAGGTCGTTCGGAAACACCGTTGATGCGGTCTGGAGAATCCTTCTACCCGGACCCCGAGTGCGCTTCGTTTGCCACGATTCCGGGCCGTGGGCCACGGCGACGCGGGTGCTCATCGAGCGCTATGGAGAGCTATTGGCTTGATGACGATGCGAAAAAGGCCGAGTTCAACGCGAATATTCTCCGGGCGAAGTCGTATGCCGTTCGAGGGCGACATCCACGCGGAGCGTGAGTATCTGATGGTAGACGACTTCATCGGTCAAGGCGGCACGTTGGCAAATCTGCGCGCGGCTGGATTGAGAAACAGGATGGCAGGGTGGTCGGCGCGGTGGACTTGACCGGCAAGCCCTGTTCGGCCAAGTTCACTCCTGAAAGGAGCAACTGCATGAGCTCAGACAGAACCACGGACGACACTTTTGTAAGTGATGGCGGAAGCATTTCGGTCACGCCTTCAACTGCCTTGCTCAATCGGAGGCTCGGTACCTCGCCTGCTCCCCGGATGTTGACACCGTCCGAGGTCGACTTGCTGCGGCAGAGCGCGAGGGAGATCGCCGAGGCAACGCGAGAAGCGTTGAGGACCAGGCGAATAGTGGGCGGTGTGGCCTCATCGAGGTCGAAGACCTCGTGAAACCCGTAGCTGAGACGCCTTCATCGTCATCGGCACGGGGAACGTCTTGCGGCGGGCGGCCCGGCCGAAGAGGATCGCGCTTCCGCCGTCTCCACTGATCGGAGCCGAAGCGCATGCGTTTCTCCATCTTCACCACCCTGCCTCCGGTCGGCCGGCCGCCCGACCAAGTGCTCGGTGACTTCCGGGAGCAGGTCGCGCTGGCCGAGGAGCTGGGGTTCCATGCCGTGTGGATCGGCGAGCACCACTTCCAGCCTTTCGGTGGAGGAGACCTTCCCAATGCCATCCTCATCGGGGCCGACATCGCAGCGCGAACCTCCCGGATCCGAATCGGGCAGATGGCCAACATCGCGGTGTGGTGGCATCCCATCCGGCTCGCGGAAGACATCGCCATACTCGACAACTTGACGCAGGGGCGCATCGAAGTGGGGTTCGGTCGCGGGATCCGGGGATACGAGGGACCCCAGTTCCACCCCAACGCGGACCCGAAGAAGGAAGCGAACCGCGGACTCTTCGTCGAGACCATCGAGGTCGTGAAGAAGGCCTGGACCGAGGAGTTCTTCCGCCACGCCGGCGAGAACTACCGCTTTCCCGCGCCCGAGACCCGATTCAGCCATCCCATGTATCCCGTCAACCCCGAGTGGCAGGACGGCGACCGAGTCGTCCGGCTGCGGGTGACGCCGAAGCCCTTCCAGAAACCGCATCCACCGCTGTGGGCCACGGTATCGACCGACCGCTCGGTGTCGATGGCGGCGGAGCTCGGCCTGAAAGCCTGCTACTGGCAACCGCCGGTCCGGCGCATCGCGGAGCGCTGCAAGGAGTACGCCGAGATTCGTTCCCGCATGGAAGGCCGTCGCTTCGCGTTTGGGGAGGCGCAGGCGGTCATGCGGGGCGCCTATGTGGCGGGCTCGATGGAGGAAGCGCGCCGCGATGCCGAGGCGGGAATGATGTCGATATTCGCCCACAACCAGTCGATGCGCGGGATGCAGATCTTTCTCGACCCCGGCGAGACGATCGACCCCGACACCCGCCTCGACTGGGACTTCCTCGAGCCGCGCTCCCTGCTGGTGGGCTCTCCGGCCCGCGTCATCGAACGTCTGGAAGAGCACCGCGAAGTGTGCAATCCGGAGGAAGTGCTGATCGGGTACGCCCACGACGGCATCGATCAGCGAAAGACCCTGCGCAACCTCGAGCGTTTCGCGACCGAGGTCATGCCGCACTTCCAGGGCACGGTGCCGAGCTCGAGAAGCGGGAGCTGAAGCGGCTGCCCCTTGGCCCGCGACCAGGAAAGAGCGCCCCGGCGCCAAAGTCATTACCATGGGGCCACAGAACAGGAGGTCTTTCGGATGAGATCAGCACTTGCCGGGTTGCGACCGGCGATCGCCGAGTGCGGGCGCGCCGCGCGCATCGCCAAGGCCGTGGCCCCGGGAAGCGCGCGCACCCGGGGGCGACCGGGGAGGGTCCGATGATCGATTTCGTGGTGCATGACGAGCAGGACAGCGTGGGCGTCGTCGTCGTCGAAGGGGTGACGGCGGGCCGGGCGCTCAGCGGCTGGATCATGGAGCAGGACACGGAGCTGGACATCCGGGCGGTGCAGGACATCCCCATCGGTCACAAGCTCGCGGTCCGGGCGTTGAAGGCCGGTGACACCGTGATCAAGTACGGCGTCGACATCGGACGGGCAGTGGCCGACATCGAGCCCGGCGCGCACGCGCACGTGCACAACGTCAAGACGAAACGCTGGTAGGGGTGGACGCATGACGATGAATCTCTCGAACGCGGTCTTCCGGGGCTACCGGCGCGAAAACGGGCGGGTCGGCGTGCGCAACCACGTCATCGTCCTCCCGGTCGACGACCTCTCGAACGCCGCCTGCGAGGCGGTCGCGAACAACATCCCGGGAGCGATGGCGATCCCCCATCCCTACGGCCGTCTGCAGTTCGGAGCCGACCTCGAGCTCCATTTCCGCACCCTCATCGGCACCGGCTCGAACCCCAACGTCGCCGCGACGGTGGTGATCGGCATCGAGGAAGGCTGGACCCGGCGGGTGGTGGACGGAATCGCGAAGTCGGGCAAGCCCGTCACCGGCTTCGGCATCGAGCTGCACGGCGATCACGAGACGATCATGAAGGCGTCGAAGACGGCGAGAGAGTACGTCCAGTGGGCCTCCGAGCTCGCCCGCGAGGAGGCGCCGCTCGAAGACCTGTGGGTGTCCACCAAGTGCGGGGAGTCGGACACCACCTCCGGCTGCGGCGCCAACCCGTGCGTCGGCAACGCCTTCGACAAGCTCTACCCGCACCGCGTGACCCTGCTCTTCGGCGAGACCTCGGAGATCACGGGCGGCGAGCACCTGGTGGCGGAACGCTGCCGGAACGAAGAAGTGCGCGAACGCTTCCTGTTCATGTTCAACCGCTACCAGGAGATGATCGAGCGCCACAAGACGAGCGACCTCTCCGAGTCCCAGCCGACCAAGGGCAACATCGCGGGGGGCCTGACCACGATCGAGGAAAAGGCGCTCGGCAACATCCGGAAGATCGGGCACACCTGCATGGTCGACGGGGTGCTCGACAAGGCGGAGGCTCCCGTCCACCCCGGCCTGTGGTTCATGGATTCCTCGTCCGCGGCGGCCGAGATGGTGACCCTCTGCGCGGCGGCCGGCTTCACCGTTCACTTCTTCCCCACCGGTCAGGGCAACATCATCGGCAACCCCATCCTCCCGAACATCAAGATCTGCGCGAACCCGCGCACCGTGCGCACGATGGCCGAACACGTCGACGTCGACGTCTCGGGGCTCCTGCGCCGGGAGATGAACCTGGATGAGGCCGGGGACGCCCTGCTGGAAATGATGCTGCGCACCGCGAACGGCCGCCTCACCGCGGCGGAAGCGCTCGGCCACCGCGAGTTCGTGCTGACCCGCCTGTACGAGAGCGCCTGAGCGAGCCCGGCACCGCGGGTCACGAGCGCACGCAAGCTCCTCCGCATCGCCCCGCCGAGGAGGTCGGCGACTCCGGCGGATGGCCGCTGCGGCTTCGGCCCCCCGGCCGGAACGGTCGGGCGCTCCTCGCACCGATGTCCGAGCGCGGGCCGGACGGCGGCGTAGACGCTGTGCAGAGACTCCGCGGATTCGACGCGCACCGTCGCTCTCCCGCGGTCGCGCTCGCGTCAGTCCGGGTCGCGCGGCCTCACCATGTTCTCGGGCACCACCAGCTCGTCGAAACGCTCCGCGCTCATCAGACCCTTCTCGACCGCTACTTCGCGCAAGGTCTTTCCCTCCGCATACGCGGTCCTGGCGACCTCCGCGGCGCTTTCGTAGCCGATGTGCGGGTTCAATGCAGTCACCAGCATCAGGGAACGATGGAGGTTCTCCTCGATCCGCTCGCGGTCGGGCTCGATCCCGGCCACGCAGTGATCGTTGAACGAGTCGGTGGCGCTCGCGAGGAGGTCTATCGACTGCAACAGCGCGTAGGCGATCACCGGGAGGTAGACGTTGAGCTCGAAGTTGCCCGACGCCCCCGCCATCGTCACCGTCATTCCGTTGCCGATGACGCGGGTCGCCACCATCGTGAGCGCCTCGGACTGCGTCGGGTTGACCTTTCCCGGCATGATCGAGGAGCCCGGCTCGTTCGCGGGGATCAGGATCTCGCCGATCCCGCATCGCGGGCCGCTCGCGAGCCAGCGCACGTCGTTGGCGATCTTGTTGAGTGCGCCCGCCGCGGTCTGGAGCGCGCCGGACATCGCCACCACCCCTTCCTTGCCGGCCATCGAGGCGAAGCGATTGGGGGCCTCGGTGAAGGGCAGTCCGGTGCGCTCGGCGAGCGCCGCTACCATTCTCGGAGCGTAGCCGGTCCGGGAGTTCAACCCGGTTCCGACCGCGGTTCCCCCGATCGGAAGCTCCAGGATCAGCGGCAGGGCGGCGCGGATTGCGTGCTCGCTGATACGAAGCTGGTCCGCGAAGCCCGAGAGCTCCTGTCCCAGGGTGAGCGGTGTCGCGTCCTGGAGGTGGGTGCGCCCGATCTTGACGATCGCATCGAAGGCCCTCGCCTTCGATTGAAGCCCGGCGCGCAGCCGGGCGAGGGCGGGGAGCAGTCGTTCACTGACCTCCACCGCGGCCGAGATGTGGATCGCGGTCGGAAACACGTCGTTGGTGGACTGCGAGCGGTTGACGTGGTCGTTCGGATGCACGCCCCGCCTGACTCCCAGCGACTGCGCCAGCAGCTCCGCCGCCCGGTTGGCGATCACCTCGTTGGCGTTCATGTTGCTCTGGGTGCCGCTGCCGGTCTGCCAG
>CAYFYD010000296.1:0-5638 GCA_964347195.1 uncultured Ectothiorhodospiraceae bacterium | reverse complement strand
GGGAGAGGGTGCGGGAATGGCGGGAGAGGGTGCGGGAATGACGGGAGAGGGCGCGGGAATGGCGGGAGGGGGTGCGGGAATGACGGGCAGTGTGCAGGACGCCACTCCTCGTCATTCCCGCGGACCCTGTCCCCGACCCCGATCGGGAGTGGGAATCCATCCCATAGCCGTCATTCCCGCGGAAGCGGGAATCCATCTAGCCGTCACTCCCGCGCGAGCTTGCCCCCGACCCCGATCGGGGGCGGGAATCCATCCCATAGCCGTCATTCCCGCTCCCCGATCGGGGTCGGGGACAGGGTCCGCGGGAATCCATTCCGGTCAACGAACCCCGCAACTCGACTTCTGAGTGGCCCTGCCCGCGCTCCGTTGGGGTACGCTTTGCTGCCCGCCGGCGCGCCGCCGCCGGCCCGCGCAGCCGAAGCCATGCGAATCCAGAGCATCGAGACCTGGTCCAACGAGCATCTGTGCTTCGTGCGGGTGCGCAGCGATGAGGGCGACGAGGGCTGGGGCCAGACCGCACCCTACTGCGCCGACATCAGCGCCGCGGTCCTCCACCGTCAGGTGGCGCCGTGGGCGCTCGGGCACGACGCGCTCGATACCGCGGGGCTCGGCGAGCGCGTGCTCGAGCGCGAGCACAAGTTCCCGGGCTCCTATCTCCGCCGTGCGCTCGGCGGGGTGGATACGGCACTGTGGGACCTGCGCGGCAAGCTCGAGGGCAAGAGCGTGTGCGAGCTGCTCGGGGGCCGGCCGGGGCGGCTACGCGCCTACGCCTCGTCGATGAAACGCGACATCACCCCGGAGGACGAGGCCAGGAGGCTCGTCCGGCTGCGCGACGAGCAGGGATTCGATGCCTTCAAGTTCCGGGTCGGCGCGGAATGCGGGCGCGATGTGGACCACTGGCCCGGCCGCACCGAGGCGATCGTGCCCGCGGTCTGTGCGGCGCTCGGCGACGGGGTGGACAAGCTGGTCGACGCCAACAGCGGGTTCTCCCCCGCCCGCGCGATCGCGGTCGGGCGCATGCTGGAGGCGAACGGCGTCACTCACTTCGAGGAGCCCTGCCCCTACTGGGAGCTCGAGCAGACCCGGGAGGTCCGCGAAGCCCTCGACCTCGACGTGACCGGAGGCGAGCAGGACTGCTCGATGCCGGTGTGGCGCCGGATGATCGCAATGCGTGCGGTGGACGTGGTCCAGCCCGACGTCTGCTACGCCGGCGGGCTGACCCGCGCCCTGCGCGTGGCCGGGATGGCCGATGCCGCCGGCCTCCCCTGCACGCCGCACTGCGCCAACCTCTCCATGGTGACGCTCTTCACCATGCACCTGCTCGGCGCGATCCCCAATGCCGGCAAGTACCTCGAATTCTCGATCGAGGGTCCGGACTGTTACCCGTGGCAGGAAGGGCTCTTCGTGGAATCGCCCTACACGATCGAAGGCGGGCAGGTCACGATCCCCGACGCGCCGGGCTGGGGGGTGGCGGTAAGCCCGGACTGGCTCGCCCGCGCCGAGCACCGCGCGAGCCGCCTCGACTGAGCGCCCCGAGCGCTGAGCGCTCAGCTCACCGGATCGGCGCCGCCCTCCTCCACCCGGCGGGCGATGAAGGCGTCCATGGCCTCGACCACGCCGGGCTCGACCGCCGGGGGCTGGAACTCCTCCAGCACCTGCCGCCAGAGGTCCTGCGCGCGTTGCGTGGCGTCGCGCCCGCCGGCCGCCTGCCACTGCTGGTAGTTCGACCAGTCCGAGACGTAAGGGGAATAGAACGCGGTCCGGTAGCGCTCCATCGTGTGGCGGGCGCCGAAGAAGTGTCCGCCGGAGCCGATCTCGCGCAGTGCCTCCATCGCGAGCTCGCCCTCGTCCCAGCGCACCGGCTGCATCAGCTCCGCCATGTGCTGGAGCTGTTCGATGTCGAGGATGAACTTCTCGTAGGAGGCGCTGAGCCCGCCTTCCAGCCAGCCCGCCGCGTGGATCACGATGTTGGCGCCGCCGGTGAGCGCCCCCCAGAGCGCCATCTGCGTCTCCCAGATCGACTGGGCGTCCGGAGCGTTGGAAGCGCAGGACGCCGAAGAGCGCCAGGGAAGGCCGACCAGCCGCGCGAGCTGACCCGTACCCCAGCAGGCCCGCACATACTCCGGGGTGCCGAAGGCGGGCGACCCCGATTTCATGTCCACGTTCGACGTGAAGCCGCCGTAGACCACCGGCGCGCCGGGGCGCACGGTCTGGGTCAGCACCAGACCCGCGAGCATCTCGGCGTGCTGCTGGACGAGCGCGCCCGGAATCGTCACCGGCGCCATCGCGCCCGAGAGCGTGAACGGCGTGATGATGGAGATCTGGCCCGCGGCGGCGAAGTCGATCAGTCCCTGGCACATCGGAACGTCCAGGATCAACGGCGAGTTGGTGTTGATGACGGTGTAGGTGTGCGGCCTCGCCTGGAACGCCTCCTCGCCCAGGCCGTAGCGCAGGCGCAGGATCCGGAAGGCGTCCGCGACCTGGCCCGCGCCGCGGGAATAGATGAAGGTCGGCTTGTCGGAATCGAGCATCTGAGCCCGCATCATCCGCAAGTGGCGCACCTTGGGCGCGATGTCCTGGGGCTCGACCGAGGGACCCGTCATGTGGATCACGTCGAAGGCCTGCGAGAGGCGGATGAAGTTGCGGAAGTCCTCGAGGGTCCCCGGCCGCTTGCCGCGCGCGGTGTCCATCGCGTAGGGGGGGCCGCCGGCGGGAAGAAACTGGGTGCTTCGCCCCCCGATGTGCAGGGTGCCGCGGCCGCTCGTCAGCGTGAACTCGGGCGGTGAGGAGGCGATCGCCGCCTCCACCATCTCGCGCCCGAAGCGCACCTGGGTGCCGGTGACGCTCGCCCCGGCCCGCGCGAGGAGGTCGCGGGCGCCGGCGTGATTCACCCGGACCCCCAGCTCCTGCAGGACCGTGAGCGCGGTGGCGTGGATCTCGGCGATCTGCTCGCCGGCATAGCCCTCCGCGAGCGGGAGCGAGCTCGTGAGATGGTGGTAGTCGACGGAGCGGGTCGGTGCTTGCGCCGGCGCCTTGCTCCGCCGGCGGCGCGTTCGGGTCGGTGCTTCCATGGATGGCTCCAGGCGGGCAGGTGGACTCCCGTCAGGTCGAATGAGAGGGTGCGTGCCGTCTCTCGGGTCCGGCCGCCCGATCCAGCAGCCGCTCCGACTCGGCCCCGCGCTCCGCGATCAGGCGCCGCACTCCCGGATCCTCGTCGCCGTCCGCGGTCCGCAGCGCGGCCCAGGCCGCGGTCAGCAGGTGCAGCAGCCCCTTGTAGACGACGAAACGGTACCGGCGCTCGGGTTCGGCCCGGCCGTAGTAGCAGGACAGCAGGCGATCGTCCTGCGCCTCGGAGAGCGCCGCGTCCGCGGAGAGATAGGCCAGATCCCACAGCGGCTCGCAACGGGCCGCGAACTCCCAGTCGAGCAGGTAGAGCCGGGGCGGGACACCCGCGACCAGCAGGAAGTTCGAAGGCGCGGGGTCGATGTGAGAGGGACAAGCGGGCTCTCTCGTGTCCTCGATCCACGCCCGGAGCGCTCGCGCCCTGCGCCGCGCGCCCTCGAGCGGCGCGAGCAGGTCGGGCCGGCGAGGCCCGCAGAGCCGGAAGTACTGATCGAGCTTCGGGAAGAGCGCCATCTCCCCGCGGAAGTCGGCGCCGGAGCGGTGCAGGCGCGCGAGCAGCGCCACCGCGCGCTCCAGAAGGGCCGGATCGCGAAACGCCGCTCCGTGGAGGGCGCGGCCGCCCTCGATGCGGCGCGAGAGCGCGACGCCGGTCCGCGGGTCGGCGTGGATCACCTCCGGGGCGATCCCGAGCCGGGCCGCCGCGCGCGCATTGTGTGCCTCCTGGGCGCGGTCGATGTAGGCGGCGGTCCCCACTCCCGGCAGGCGGAGCACGTAGCGCTCGGAGTCGATGGTGACGCCGAAGCTGCGGTTCGTGAGGCCGCCTTCCACCGCCTCGATCGTGGCCGCGGCGAGAGCGCACGGGCGGAAGAGACCGGTCGCGGCGAGGAGCTCGCGCACGCCGGGTGACGAGACGGCCGGCTCGGCCCGAAGCGTCACTCCCATGCGCACTCAGGCCGGCTTGACGGCGGGCCGGCGGTCCACGCCCGGCGTCAGGATCTCGCAGCCGGTCTCGGTGACCGCGATGCTCTCGCTCGCGCCGATCACGAACTGCGCGGGGACGCGGAAGGAGTGCGGGGTGTGGAAGGTCATTCCGGCCTCCAGCTCCCGTTCGTTGCCCGGTGCGATGTACAGGGGGCCGTCGGTCCAGGTCGGCGGAAAGCCCAGGCCGATCGAGTAGCCGAAGTGCCCCGACCGGAAGATCATGTCGTCCACCTCCTCCACCCCTTTCCCGACTTCCACCGCCACTTCGTGCGCGGTGCGGCCCGCCCTCACGTGGGCGTAGAGGAGCTCCAGGGTGCGGCGGTTGGCCTCCATGAGGCGCTTCGCGGCGTCGCCGGGCTCCCCCAGGATGACGGTGCGCATCATGGGGGCAGTGTAGCGGTGCCAGCAGCCCCCGAACTCGAGCAGCACGTGATCGCCGGGACGCAACGCCTCCCGCTTGAAGGTGGTATGAAACCACCCCGAGCGGTGCCCGGCGCTGGTGATGGGGTCGATGGAGAAGGGCTCGGAGCCCGCCTCGATCATCTCCCGGGCGGCGATCGCCGAGAGCCGGTTCTCCGATGAACCCGCCTCCGCGGCCTCGATCGCGGCCTTCATGCCCACGGCGGTGATGCGTCCCGCCCGCCGCAAGTGCTCGATCTCCGCCGGCGATTTCACCACTCGGATATCGAACATGAGCCGGGTGGCGTCGACGAAGTGCGCTTCGGGGAGCATCTCCGTCAGCTTCTGATACGCCCCGGCGTCGAGCGGTCCGCGCAGACCCATCTCGATGCTGCCCATCTGCACGCCGATGCGCCTGCCGGCGAAGCCGCGATCGGCGAGGAGCCCGGCGAGCTGGGAGGGCGCGATCCCGGAACCCACCCACGAGAAGGTCACGATGTCGGTGACGTAGCCCTGGAGCACCGCCAGGGCGCCCTCGATCTCGCCCACCTGCATGAAGGGCTCGCCGTGCCGGGGGACCACGAGACAGGCGTAGGCCTCCGGCCAGAGACTCTGGTACCCGCAGAGGTAGCAGTTGTCCACGACGGAGTGGACCAGAAGCACGTCGATTCCGGCCCGGTCCATCGCCGCACGGACCCTCTCCAGGCGGCCCCGGTACTCGGATTCGGCAAAGCTCCACTCCCGGGGAACGGGCTCCTTCAGACACTCCTTCAAATAGTCGACCATCGAGTCCTCCTCAACGGGGCGCGGATGCCGGGGGAGGGCCGGCGCCCGACGCACCCCCTCCGGCTCTTCGCCGCCTCGGCGCGAGGGTGCCACCACCGGGAAGGGTTCGGCAAACGCGACGATGGCCGGTGCCGGGTCGCTCGGCCGAGACGGGCGGAGATCCGTTCGAAGGCGGGGCTTCAACCTCAACTTCCGGGGTTCGAAATGCTGGAATCAGAAGATGGATTCCCGCCCCCGATCGGGGTCGAGGGCAAGCTTTGGCAGGGATGAGGGCTATTTCGGGGCTGGTGGCTGCCGGGGGAGTGACGGCTATGGAGAGGTTGGCGGCTACCGCGGGGGTGACGGCTGT